>JAVBTJ010000027.1:0-15712 GCA_031556215.1 Oxalobacter sp. | reverse complement strand
AATTTACCGGCAACTATCAGGTGCCCACGCGCGTACTGTCATCCATGACAGACCCGCTCATACCGCTGGAGGAAGAAGCGAACTCCGGCACACTGATTACATTTGAGGAAGATGCAGAAATGGAACAGACGGTTATTTCAGGAATTGCCTTTAGCCGGGATGAGGCAAAGATCATGGTTATCGGCGTGCCGGACAAGCCGGGCATCGCTTTCAAGATTTTAGGCGCCATTGCCGAGGCCAATATCGAAGTCGATATGATTATCCAGAACCAGTCTGTTGATGGGGTTACCGACTTTACCTTCACCGTGCCGCGCGCGGATTATGAGCGTGCCATCGACGTGCTGAATACCAGGGTCAAGGCACAGATCGGCGCAAAAAACATCGTGGGGGACAACCGGGTATCCAAAGTGTCAGCCATTGGCGTTGGTATGCGGAGCCATGTCGGCGTGGCGTCAAAAATGTTTGAGACGCTGTATAAGGAAGGTATCAATATCCTGATGATTTCCACATCGGAAATCAAGATTTCCATCCTGATAGATGAAAAATACATGGAACTGGCTGTCAGGGCGCTGCACAAGGCGTTTGAACTGGAAAAGCTGTGAGGTTGATGGAAACGCCTTAACCGGCGTTTCCTTATGACGTAAAAAAGGGGGGGGCGCATGTCATACAAGACCATACTGGTTCATCTTGACCAGAAAGAAAGGGCAGCCAATCGTATCCGGATTGCAGCCAACCTGGCCAAAATCGAGGATGCGCATCTGGTTGGTGCGGCCATGATCGGCATTTCAACGCTGACATTCCGCGAGGCCAGAATCAGCGAAAAAGACCCGGCGCTGGCTTCCCACCTTAAATTTCTGACAGATCGCGCACAAGGGTTTGTCGATGATTTTGTCCAGGAAGTGGGCTCCATGGGTGTCCTGTCTTATGAGGGGCGCGTTGTGGACGGTGAGTCCGGCTACGGCATCAGCCTGCAGGCCCGCTATAGCGATCTCGTCGTGATTGGTCAGACCAACCTGAATGAAGAAGCGCCCATTGTCCAGCCGGACTTTCCCGAGTGCGTCATTATCCATACTGGCAGGCCGGTTTTGCTTATTCCGCCATCCTATGAAAAGGAAACTGTCGGTTCACGGGTATTGATTTCCTGGAATGCCGCCAAAGAAGTGCGTCGTGCCGTTACCGATGCCATCCCGCTTCTCAGGCGGGCAGAAGTGGTGGATGTGGTCATGTTCAATATGGAATCAGAGCCGGATATGCGCGAGGAAAACTCGGTGACCGATCTGGCGGTTTTCCTGTCGCGTCATGGCGTCAATGTCCATGTGCTCCAGCCAAGACAGGCGAGAAATATCGGGCAGGCACTCCTGGAAATCGCGGCAGAGCGGGGAACGGATCTGCTTGTGCTGGGCGGCTACGGCCATACCCGTTTCCGGCAATTCCTGTTGGGGGGCGTAACCCGGACGATTCTGACGGAAACCACGGTTCCCGTTTTGATGTCGCACTAAGGAACGGTCGTTTTCCCTGCTTTTCATCCCGAAAAACCCCTTTATCCGGGATTTGCTGACCGGATGAACGAGAAAACGCAACCAGCCACTGCGTTTTTCCAAAATTATCTGATAATATAAAGGATTGTGCTGTTTGTGCAGGCAGAATCGGGCGATTTTTGCCATGACAATGCATGGCCTTCGTATAATGCTGTGATCCTGGCCGTATTTCAAATCCGTTTTTTTATCAATAATCGGCAGGGGTGTCTGCCGACATATCAAGGAATATGATGAAGTGTGTTGATGATTTCCGCCTGCGTCTGGGTAGTGTAGAGCTGGTTCCGATTATGATTGGCGGAATGGGGGTGGATATTTCCACGCCGCAACTGGCTTTGGAAGCCGTTCGTCTTGGCGGTATCGGTCATTTATCTGATGCGATGATGGTGGATACGGCTGACCGCTATTTCAAGAAACATTTTTCGCGGGACAAGATGCGCGCCAATATGGCAACCATGAACAAGATGGACAAGTCCGCTGTTCATTTCAGCCTGGGCGCCGTATCCGAGGCGACACGTCTTCACGTATCCAGTGCGATGGAAGCCAAGCGCGGTCATGGCCTGCTTTTTATCAATCTCATGGAAAAGCTGACCATGAATGCGCCGCGGGAAACCATGCAGGCGCGTATGGTTGCTGCCCTGGATGCCGGCATTGATGGCATTACGCTTGCAGCCGGGCTGAACCAGAATTCCTTTCACCTGGTGCAGGATCATCCGCGCTTTCGCGATGCCAAAATGGGGATCGTTGTTTCCTCCGTGCGCGCATTGCAGATTTTCATTCGCCGCAATGCCAAGCTCAACCGTTTGCCGGATTACGTTATCGTAGAAGGGCCGCTGGCCGGTGGGCACCTGGGTTTTGGCATGGACTGGGCCAAATTTGACCTGAAAAATATTGTGACCGAGGTACAGGCCTACCTGACAAAAGAAAACCTGGATATTCCCATTATTGCTGCAGGCGGCATTTTTACCGGTTCGGATGCGGTCGGTTTTCTGGAAAACGGCGCGGCAGCCGTACAGGTTGCCACGCGTTTTACGATTGCACGGGAGTGCGGATTGCCGGAAGCAGCCAAGCAGGCTTATCTGAATGCCGAAGAGGACGACATTGAAGTCAACATGCAGTCACCCACAGGCTATCCTATGCGGATGCTGAAAAATACCCCGGCAATCGGACAGGGTATTCGCCCGAATTGCGAAATGTATGGCTATCTTCTGGAGAATGGCAAATGCGAGTACATTGATGCCTTTGAGCAGGCAGTCAAACTGCATCCGGGGAAGGAAAAGCAGTCTGTCGACAGCAAAATCTGCCTGTGTACCCATATGCGTAACTATGACGTATGGACATGCGGGCATAATACCTATCGCCTGAAGGACACGACACGCCGCCTGGAAGACGGCTCGTACCTCCTGCCTTCCGCAGCCCACATCTTCAAGGATTACCAGTTCAGCAAGGATCAGAAAATCCTGCTGCCGGAATAAATCATTTCTTCTTTATCGGCAGGATACCTTTGGTGTCCTGCCGATATTTTTTTAGTCCAAAAGCGTATTTAAGGCCTTCTGGAACTGGTTGGCGTGGGAGCGTTCCGCCTTTGCCAGCGTTTCAAACCAGATAGCAATTTCCTCAAAACCTTCTTCACGGGCGATTTCCGCCATGCGCGGATACATGTCGTGATATTCCGCCGTTTCTCCTGCAATCGCTGACTGGATATTCAAGCGGGTATGGGTCATGGCATTGCCGGATACGGGGTCTTTCCTGAGAAACTCAAGGTGACCAAGCGCATGCCCCCGTTCACCGGCCGCGCTGGAAGCAAAAAGCATGGCCACCTCATTGTGGCCTTCAATATTGGCGCGATTGGCAAAGTGCTTGTAGCGCATGGCGGCTTCCGCTTCAATGCTGAATGCTTTTTTCAGGTTTTCTTCCGTTCGGCTTCCTTTGATATCTTTCATTTTTTCTCCTGGTCTATCAGCGGTTCCATAGGATGAGACACGACTGGCTTTCATCCTTTATTGTAAAACATCCATCAGGAAAATGAAGGAGGGAGGCTCCCTAATCGGCCGCGTTTTTTTCCAGCAGGGAAATCAACTGCTGGATAGGCATGGGGCGATAATAGAAGTAACCCTGCATGATATGGCACCCGGCGTTTTTCAGGTAGTCTGCCTGCATTTGCGTTTCGATGCCTTCTGCAATCAGTCTCAGTCCAAGTCCCTGGGCAATGGAGATGATGGCCAAAATAACGGGGAACTCACTGTCATCATGCTGGATTTCGCTCACAAACGAACGGTCGATCTTGAGGGTCTGGATGGGAAATTTGCGAAGGTAGGACAGGGAAGAGTAACCCACGCCAAAATCATCAATGGCGATATCCATGCCGAGATCCCTCAGCTGGGAAAGCCGTTCGATGGCATGAATGGGATTGCGGATACTGATATTTTCCGTGATTTCCATCCCGATCAGGTTTTCCGGTATGTGGTAGTGTGAAAGGACTTCCATAATTTTTTCAACGCAGTCGTCACGGTCGAGGTATTGCGGATCCAGGTTGATGCAGGCCGGAACCAGGGTGCATCCAGCCAGTCTGGCTGCCAGCATATCGCGGCAGACCGCGCCAAGCACCCAGTCGGTATAAGGGACAATCAGCCCGATTTCTTCGGCATAAGGAAGAAATTCCCCCGCAGACAGCAGGCCGCGTTTCGGGTGGTTCCACCTCATCAGGGCCTCGGCGCCGATGATTTTTCCCGTTTCGATATTGACCTGTGGCTGATAGTACATTTCGAGCTGGTTTCGCTCCAGGGCACGCCGCATTTCCTGTTCCAGGCTGATTTTCGCATGTGAACTGCGAATCATGCTGTCGTCATAAAAGCAGTAGCCGTTTTTGCTTTTTTTCTTGACCTGGTACATGGCAATATCGGCATTGGCAATCAGGTTTGCTGCTGACAGGCCGTGCTCGGGATAAATGGCGATGCCAATGCTTGCCGTGATACGGACATTGTCTTCGTCGCTTAGGGCAAACGGCCTGTGAATGACGTCCAGGCATTGCATGGCAATTTCCTGTATGCGGGCAATTTCTTTCAAGCCGGGCAGGGCGATCAGGAATTCATCGCTGCCCAGACGGGAGACAATATCGCCGTTTTTGAGCAGTTCCTTCAGGCGTATGCCGGTCTGCTGCAAAAGCAGGTCGCCACCTAAATGGCCTTTGGTTTCGTTAATCAGCTTGAAGCGGTCAAGATCGATAAAAAGCAGTGCCATGCCGTCACCGCTTTCGCGAAGGCGATCAAGCTCGGCATCAATCTGCCGTGTCAGCAGTGCGCGGTTGGGCAGGCCGGTCAGCAGGTCGTAATTCTCGTGGTAAGAGATGATTTCTGCTGTTCGCTTTTTTTCAGAGAGGTCACGGGCAATAATATAAATACTCCCGTTTTCTGGAATAGCGTCCAAGTCGGCAGGGTCTCCCCCCACGTTCATGATCGTCAGTTCGAAGGGGTAGCCTTCTTTTTCTGCCCCGGATTTCAGCAACAGCTCGATATGGCTGATGGATTTGTCCTTGTTGCTGATAAGTGTCTGCAACCGTTCCCAGTCATGGCTGTCGATCAGGATGGAACAAGGCTGGCCTATCAGGTCGTCTGCCGGGTAGCCAAGAAGCGTTGTGACGCGCTGGTTGATATAAGTGATCGTCCCGTCCTCATCCAGCATGAAAATAATGTCCGGCACGTTATCGACGAGATTGCGATACATTTTTTCCGAGCGTTCAAGCAGCCATGTCATTTGCCGCTTATTTTCTTCAAGGGCGCGGGTATCCAGCGCCTTTTTGATCGCGGAAAGCAGCTCCTCTGTCGAAAAAGGCTTTCGCAGATAGCGGAAGGCGCCTCTTTTCAGGGCGTCAATAGGCGTCGCCATATCGGTGCTGGCTGACAGGACAATGGTATGGATGTCGTACCCGTTTTCCCGAATGAAATCCATGATAGCCATCCCGCCCATATCCGCCAGGCGGGTATCCAGGATGAGCAGATCGATTTTTTCCGTGCCCAGGATATGGCATGCGGTTTTGCCGCTTTCCGCCCTGAAAAGGCGGAGATCGTAGTCACCCAGAAGAAAGGCAATATCGTCCTGGGAACAAGGATCGCTGTCAGCAACAAGGACAAGTGGGGTAATAAGGCTGTTTTTTGCCAGAGGGGGAAATGCCGTAGTGGTCGGGGTTGCCTCAGATGTCATTGTTTTTATGCTGTCAGGCCGTTTGCAAAGTCAGGGAATTATATGCAGAAATGCAAGAACAAGGATATCAAATATCGCGTCGTTTATGTTGGAATATGTGACTGGAAGAGGGGGGCAGCTCATAAAGGTTGCGTCAGGGCAACAAAAGAATGGTTTTCGGGGAAAAGCCTGAAAACAACAAAGACCGACTAAAAAGCCGGCCTTGTTATGCTGGAATCAGCCGTTCCCCGGGGGCTTATCCGCCGCGCCGCATCATGTCGAAAAATTCCGCATTGGTCTTGGTGGAACGCATTTTGTCGAGAATGAATTCCATCGCCTCGATTTCGTCCATATCGTACAGCAGCTTGCGAAGAATCCAGATTTTCTGAAGGATTTCCGGGCTGGTGAGCAACTCTTCGCGGCGGGTGCCGGATTTGTTGAGGTTGATGGAAGGATAAACGCGCTTTTCTGCCAGACGCCTTTCCAGGTGAACCTCCATGTTGCCGGTACCTTTGAATTCTTCATAGATAACGTCATCCATGCGGCTGCCGGTTTCGATCAGCGCGGTGGCGATAATGGTGAGTGAGCCGCCTTCCTCGATATTGCGGGCTGCACCAAAGAAACGCTTGGGACGCTGCAGGGCGTTGGCATCCACGCCGCCGGTAAGCACCTTGCCGGAGGCTGGCGCAACCGTATTATAGGCGCGGGCGAGGCGAGTAATGGAGTCCAGGAGGATCACCACGTCTTTTTTCATCTCAACCAGTCGCTTGGCTTTTTCCAGCACCATTTCCGCTACCTGGACATGGCGGGTTGCCGGTTCGTCGAAGGTGGAGGCGACCACTTCGCCGCGAACAGAGCGCTGCATTTCCGTGACCTCTTCCGGGCGCTCGTCGATCAGGAGGACAAAAAGCACCACTTCAGGATGGTTGTCCGTAATGGCGTGTGCCAGATGCTGCAGCATGACGGTTTTTCCCGATTTGGGGGAAGCAACCAGAAGGCCGCGCTGTCCCTTGCCGATCGGGGCGATCATATCGATAATCCGACCCGTGATATTTTCCTTCGCGTTCATTTCCCTTTCGAGACGCAAAGGCTCGTCCGGATGCAGCGGTGTCAGGTTTTCAAAAAGAATCTTGTTCTTGGAGGCTTCCGGCGGCGCGCCGTTGACCTTGTCCACCTTGACCAGGGCGAAATAGCGTTCGCCATCCTTTGGCGTCCTGACTTCGCCTTCAATGGAGTCGCCCGTGTGGAGATTGAAGCGGCGGATCTGGGAAGGGGAAATATAGATATCATCTGTGGAAGCCATATAGCTGGCGTCCGGTGAACGGAGGAAGCCGAAGCCGTCAGGCAAAACTTCAAGGGCGCCATCTCCATAGACCTGTTCGCCTCCTTTTGCCCGCTTTTTCATGATGGCAAACATGAGTTCCTGTTTGCGCATGCGGGCGGCGTTATCAATTTCGAGGGTGCTGGCCATTTCCACCAGTTGGGAAACGTGCAGGGACTTTAATTCGGATAAATGCATAATTGTCGTTAGATATAAAACAGCTCACCAGAGTCTGGCGCAGATGAACAGGATGTGAATGTGTGAGTAATAGATAAGTATTTTTGAATGCCGAACGGCTGTGAGGAATCCGGGAAGACAAAGGCGGAACGGGGAAGGTTGCGCCGTGCTGTTTACAGATTACGGTTGATAAATTCGATTAATTGTCCTTTGTTAAGCGCGCCGACTTTTTGCTCCACCAAATTTCCATTCTTGAAGAGGATCAGGGTCGGGATGCCTCTGACACCAAACTGGGAAGCGATTTTCTGATCCTTATCGACATCCATTTTGGCAACCATGATCTTGCCTTCGTATTCTTGGGCAACATCGTCAAGGAGGGGTGCAATCATTTTGCACGGGCCACACCACGCTGCCCAGAAATCAACCAGGACAGGCTTGTCGGATTTTAACACGTCTGCTTCAAACGAAGCATCGCTGGTATTAATAATGTTATTTGCCATGATTTCCTCAGAATGAGAGGGAAACGTGCCAGACCTGAAAAGTCCCGGTCAGTTTCGGAGGAGCACTGCTATACCAAGACCACAGATACAGCCGGAAACAGTGTACACACGTTGTTAGGTATCATGTGGCGATGCAGAACAACCCAGATAATACATCGAATTTATCTGAATAGATATGCCTATTGCACAAGGATTGCAGAAAAGACGTTAAAAAATGTCACAGAAGCGGCAGAATGCGTATACGCAGACTGCCGTTTTACGGTTTATTCGTTTTCGTCGCTGCCAGGTGCCGATGTTTCTTCCGTTTCACCAGTTGCAGGGGGAACGTCAGAAGCAGGCTTTTCCTCAACAGCGGTTTTTACCTCAGCAGCAGGTTTTACCTCAATAGCCGGTTTCACTTCAGCAGGAGGTTTTACCTCTGAGGCAGGCGGCATGGGTTTGGCCTGTGCAAGCGTTTCGGCTGGTACGGTCGCTTGCTGGATACCGCCACCCAGTGAGCGGTACAGGTCAACCGTGTTCAATAGCCGGTCAAGGCGAGCCTGAATCAGTGACTGCTCTGCGGCGAAGTGCTGCCTTTCCGCATCCAATACATCAAGCGAACTGGAGATGCCATTGACATAGCGTGCACGCGACAGCATCAGGCGATCGGCTTCGGCCTTCAGGACAGCGGCCTGCGCGTTAACCTGTTCATTGAAGAGGCCTCTGGCCATCAGGGCATCGGCGACTTCCCGGAATGCGTTCTGGATGGTTTTTTCATACTCGGCTATCGCGATATTCTTGCGGGTTTCTGCGAGATCCAGGTTGGCGATGTTTTGCCCGGCGTCAAAGATCGGCAGCAGGATTTGCGGTGTAAATGACCAGGCGCTGGAACCGGCGTTAAAAAGTCCGGACAGGGTGCTGCTGGCCGTGCCGAAAAAAGCGGTCAGCGTGATTCGCGGGAAGAAAGCGGCCCGTGCCGCGCCGATATTGGCATTGGCGGATCGCAGCTGGTTTTCATACTGGCGGATATCCGGGCGGTTCGCCAGGATATCGGACGGCAGGCCAGCCGGAATTTCCGTCAGGATTTCGCTGTCGGAAAAAGAGGTCAGCGCTGGCAGGTTTTCAATCTTTTTCCCGCCGACCAGAACCGTCAGCGCGTTTTCCGTCTGGGCGCGCTGCCTTTCCAGCGTGACGACAGAAACGCGGGCATTGTACATGAGCGTTTCATACTGCTTGAGATCCAGCGCGGATGAAGCGCCGACTTCAACGCGCTTGAAAATCAGGTCATAGGTGCTCTTGTATGATTCGTATGACTTTTTTGCCAGGTCGCGTTGCCGGGCAAGGGCGCGTTCGGTCAGGTAGGTCTTGGCGACTTCGGAAACCAGGGTGATGTGTGCGCTGCGCTGGGCTTCTTCTGTGGCGAAATACTGGTAGAGCGCGGCATCAGAGAGGCTTTTGACCCTGCCGAAAAAATCAATTTCAAAAGAGGACAGCCCGACGCCGACCTGGTAATTGCCGGTTGTCGAATAACCGGGGGTCGCCGCAATGGAACCCGGCGTCTTGGAACGCTGGGCCTGGCTTTCGGCATTGATATGCGGCAGGCGTTCCGACCACTGGATATTGTACAGCGCGCGCGCTTCTTCAATGCGCAACGTTGCCACGCGAAGATCGCGGTTGTTTTCAATAGCGGCGGCAATCAGGGCTTGCAGGCGGGGGTCTTTGGCAAATTCTGTCCAGCCGATTTCAGGGGCAGGGAGGTTGCCTTCCTCGACCTTGATATGGTCGGGCCAGGCGCTTTCCACCGGTGCTTCAGGGCGTTCATAAGTCGGCGCCATGCTGCAACCGGTCAGGATGCCTGCTGCCATCAGGGCAACGGCACATTTCTTGAGCCTTGTCATTCTCGGTCTCCCTTATTATTCTTGCTGTTATCGGTTTCGTCAGACAGATCCTTATCCGCTTCCCGGATATCCAGAGAAACGCCCGGCGTCAGTTCCCAGGGTTTTTTCCTGACATCTTTTGAGCCTTCCTGCGTATGGTTGCCTGCATACATTTTGCGCTGGCGCTCACTGCCGGAAAAAATACTGCGAACGACCAGGAAAAAGATGGGCACCAGATAAACCGCCAGTATCGTTGCCGTAATCATACCGCACATGACGCCGGTGCCAATCGCCTGCTGGGCGCCGGAACCCGCGCCACGGGCAATGGCCAGCGGGAGCACGCCCAGGATAAACGCCAGGGATGTCATGATAATGGGCCTGAAGCGCAAGCGGCATGCCTCCAGGGTCGAGCGCACCAGGTTTTTGCCCTGTGCCTGCAAATCTTTCGCAAATTCGACAATCAGGATCGCATTCTTGGCGGAAAGGCCGATAGTCGCAATCAGGCCGACCTTGAAGTAAACGTCATTGGGCATGCTTCGCATCATCACGCCAGCCAGCGCGCCGATAACGCCCAGCGGGACAACCAGCATGACCGACAGCGGAATGGTAGTGCTTTCATATAAAGCCGCCAGGCAGAGGAAAACCGCCAGGAGGGAAAGGGCGTAAAGCATGGGTGCCTGGTTGCCGGAGGTTTTTTCTTCCAGCGACTGGCCTGTCCATTCAAAACCGAAGCCTTTTGGCAACTGGCGGGTCAGGTTTTCCATTTCCGTCATGGCATCGCCCGTACTCATGCCGCCAGCCGGTTCGCCTTCAATCCGGACAGCCGGGTAGCCGTTGTAGCGGATCAACTGCACCGCGCCACGCGTCCATTCACTTGAAGAAAACGCCGAGAAGGGCACCATCGTGCCATCCTTGTTTTTGACATAAATTTTATTGATGTCTTCCGGCTTGCCGCGTTTGGGCGCATCAAGCTGAACCACAACGCGCTGCTGGCGACCAAAACTTTCAAAGTCGTTGACATAGTTCGAACCCAGGGCCACGGACAGCGCCGCATTGATGTCGGCAAAATTGACGCCCAGCGCATTGGCCTTGTCACGGTCGATATCCAGTTTTAGCTCAGCCGTATTTTCCATCGCCATCGGCCGGACATTTTTCAGCACCTTGCTTTGGGCTGCCATCGCCAGAAGCTGGTTACGGGCAGCGATAAGCGCTTCGTTGCCCATGCCTGCGCGATCCTGCAGGCGGAAAGCAAAGCC
Organism: Oxalobacter sp.; assembly: GCA_031556215.1. GTDB lineage: Bacteria > Pseudomonadota > Gammaproteobacteria > Burkholderiales > Burkholderiaceae_D > Oxalobacter. The sequence goes on along the minus strand of JAVBTJ010000027.1, from coordinate 4,888 downwards.
GCTTGAATTGCCCAGTTCGCGAATCGGCGGCGGGTTCAGGGGAAAGACAATCGCATCGCGGAATTGTGAAAAACGGGCATAGGCGCGCTTGATGATGGCGTCTGCCGTATTGTTGGCATCGCGTTCATCCCAGTCCTTGAGCGTGATGAAGCCCAGGCCGCCGTTTTGTCCCCGGCCCGAAAAGCTGGTGCCGGCAACCATGACGCTGTGGTCAATGCCGGGTTCGGTAAAGAAATGTTTCTGGATTTCATCCAGGATTTCAACGGTTCTGGCAGAAGCCGCGCCACCGGGCAACTGGGCGTTGACGTAAATGTAGCCCTGGTCTTCTGTCGGCAGGAAAGACGTTGGCAGTTTCCAGTACATCCATCCACAGCAGGCGCAGATGGCGGCGTAGATGAACATGAAGCGGCCCGCCCGCCCGAACATCCTGGCGACTTGTTTCTCGTAAGCCAGCGTTGTTCTGTGGAATTTCCGGTTAAACCATCCCAGGAAACCCTTTCGATGTTCGTGATGCCCGGCCTGGACAGGTTTCAAGAGCGTGGCGCAAAGCGCAGGCGTCAGGGAAAGCGCCAGGAAAGCGGAAAAGGCAATCGAGGCAATCATGGCCAGCGAAAACTGCATGTAAATCTTGCCGACAGCGCCGCCAAAGAACGCCATTGGCACGAATACCGCCATCAAAACGAGGGTAATGCCGATAATGGCGCCCTGGATCTGTCCCATCGCCTTGAAGGTGGCATCCCGTGGCGACAGCCCTTCTTCCGCCATGATCCGCTCGACGTTTTCCACCACCACGATGGCGTCGTCAATCAGGATACCGATGGAAAGCACCATGCCGAACATCGTCAGCATGTTGATGGAAAACCCCAGGGCTTTCATCACGGTAAACGTCCCCATCAGGGCAATCGGCACCACGATGGTCGGGATGATCGTATAGCGGATATTCTGCAAAAAGAGGTACATGACCAAAAAGACGAGGAAAACCCCTTCAAACAGGGTCTTGACGACCTCCTTGATGGAAACCTTCACGAATTTGGACGTATCGTTCTGGATACTGTATTCAACGCCGGCCGGGAAATATTCATACAGTTCCGCCATCTTTTCGCGCACAGCCGCCATCGTTGCCATCGTATTGGCGTCTGCCGTCGGCATGATGCCGAAGCCGCCCATCGGGGTACCGTCCACTTTGGCGAACACATCGTACTGCTTCGCGCCCATTTCCACGCGCCCGACATCCTTCAGCCGGACAACGGAACCATCGCTGTTGGCGCGAAGGATAATGTTTTCAAATTCTTCCGGGGTCTGTAGCTGGCCGTGAACCGTGATATTGGCGTAGAGGGGTTCCTTGCCGGTATTGGGCATGCCTGCCAGTTGCCCGGAAGTGACAACGGCGTTTTGCCCCTTGATGGCGACAGCGACCGATTCGGGCGTCAGGTTAAGCCCCGTCAGCTTGACCGGATCCAGCCAGATACGCATGGCTTTTTCCGAACCGAAGAGGTTGACGTCGCCCACGCCCGGAATCCGCTTGATGTCGTTGATGACGTTGCGTGCCAGGAAGTCGCCCAGTTCAAAATAGGAAAGTCGCCCATCGGAGGAAGTAATGGCAATGACAGCCAGGTAGTTGCTTCGCGCCTTGTTGGTAATGACGCCTTGCTGCATGACCTGTTCCGGCAGGCGGGATTCCACGCGCTTGATCCGGTTCTGGACGTCCACTGCGGCCAGTTCGACATCCGTCTGGTTGGTAAAGGAAAGCGTGATCTTGGCTTCGCCCGTACTCTGGCTTTCCGACTCCATGTACATGAGGCCGGTCGCGCCGTTCATCTCTTCCTCGATGAGCTGCGTGACACTGTCTTCCACCACCTTTGCCGTTGCGCCCGGATAAGTTGTGGTAACGGTTACCTGGGGTGGCGCGATGTTGGGGTATTGCGAAACAGGCAGGCTGAGAATCGACAGGATGCCGCCAAGCAGGATAAAAATTGCGATAACCCAGGCAAAAACAGGGCGGTCGATAAAAAACCTTGCCATTCAGATGCCCCTTATTCCTTCGGTTTTTCTGGCGGCGAGGCCGGTGCCGGTGCCGTATTGCCAGCAGAGCCAGCCTTTTCTGCCGGGAGCGCTCTCATGTCCGGGGTAGGGCTGGCTGTTGGCATATTTGGCGCGCCCGCTTTTTCATCGGGTCTGGCGGCATTTTCCACGTTGCCTTTTTCTTCCGGTCTGGTTTTAGCGGCAGCCTGTGGGGTTGTTGCCGCCTCAGCCGGTTTGGCGGTGCTGCCGGGGGCTTCACTGGTGTTGCCGTTTGGGGTGGCATTGGCGGCATCTGCTGCTGCCGGTCTGCTTCCCTTTTCCCATGCCACCGGGGTGACAGGCGCGCCGGGCTTCACCTTCTGGATACCTTCGATAATCACCTTGTCGCCGACATTTAAGCCGTCAAGGATGACCCATTTTTCCTGAAAGGAAGCGCCAGTCTGGACGCGGCGGACTTCCGCCACATTGTCCTTGTTGATGACAAAGACAGTTGCCCCTTCGGTTGAGCGCTGCACAGCCTGCTTGGGAACCGTAATGGCATTTTCATTGATGGCCTGCTCAAGCTGTCCCCGGACATACATGCCGGGCAGCAGGATACCGTCCGGATTGGGGAAGAGCGCCCGGATGGAAATTTCCCCGGTGGAAGAATCCACCGTGATATCCGAGAAAAGCAGCTTGCCCTGATGGGGGTAAGGCGTGCCGTCTTCGATCACAAGCGAGACTTTCAGCCCTTCTTCCGAAGCGCCTTTCAGGATGCCTTTTCGCATTGCCTGTTGCAGCCGCAGCAATTCGGCGCTAGACTGGGTCAGGTTCAGGTAAATCGGGTCAATCTGCTGGATGGTCGCCAAGAGCGTCACTTCTCTCTGCCCGACCAGCGCGCCCTCCGTTACCATAGCGCGGCCAATCCGCCCGGAAATAGGCGCCAGCACGGAAGAATATTCAAGGTCGAGTTTGGCGTTGATGAGGGCGGCTTTGGCTGAAGCCACATCGGCAGCGGCCTGTTTCTGGACAGCCTGCGCGTCATCGTATTCCTGTTTGCTGACCGCGCTGATTTCAACCAGCGGGATATAACGCTTGTAGCGGAGATCAGCCTGCATGAAATTGGCTTCTGCCCTTGCCAGCGCGGCTTTGGCGTTTTGTACCGAAGCCTCGTAGCTGCGCGGGTCGATAATAAAGAGCTTTTCCCCTTTCGCGACATTGCTGCCTTCCTCAAAAAGGCGTTTTTCCAGCACACCGGCAACACGGGCCCTCACGTCTGAATTCCGGTAGGATTCCAAGCGGCCTGACAATTCGTTGATGACGGCCACTTCTTCCGTCTGGATGACAATGTAGGACGCTTCAGGCGCCTGTTGTGCTTTTTGCGCCTGCTCCTTGCATCCGGTGAACAGAAAGAGAGAAAAAACGAGCGTGCTGAAAAACGTGAATCGGGAAAATGATCTCATGGATTTGGGCAGAAAATTTTTTCGACAGTTTACCGTGTTTTAAAGCAAAAACGATAGTGAAAAGCAGGGTTTCAAAATTGGGATGACAGTACCTGATAATCTAACATACAATCATGTATGTAAGTGGTTTTTTCTGTAACAGACAATAAAAAATATCCTGAAAAAACGGGGAGAGCATGACACGCGTCAGAAGAAAAAAAACGCAGGAAACACGGGACAAGCTGCTGGATGCTGCCGAAAGTGTCTTCAATAAAAAGGGCGTTTCCCATACCACCTTAAATGATATTGCAGAAGAAGCCAATGTGACGCGGGGCGCGATTTACTGGCATTTCCGCAACAAGGTGGATCTTTTTAACGCCATGATCGACCGGGTTCGCGAACCCATCCGTGCCATGATCGAGGAAATCGCCGATGAAAAGACGGAAGACCCGTTGGGGCGCTTGCGCGAACGGTCGATCTTCCTGATGCGCGAAATCCTGGAAAACCCGCATTACCACAAGGTGATGAACATTCTTTACCACAAGTGCGAGTACACGGACGACACCAGCGAGTTCCTGGAATATTTCCAGGACTGGACAACCCGTTCGCGCGCCACGCTGATCAAGGTTCTGACCAATGCGCGGGATAAAAAACAGTTGCCGGAAGATATCGACATCAACCTTGCGGGACTGGCGCTGCATGTCGTCTTTAACGGCCTGTTAAACAGCTGGCTTTTGATGCCGGACGGCTTTAACCTCGTGGAAGATTCCGACCGGGTTTTCGAAGCCGTCTTTTCCATGATGAAAAACAGCCAGCACATGCGGGTGCGGGGCTAACTGACGTTCTCTGCGATGAGATTAGCTCTCGATTTCCATTCATAAGGTGGGGGGGTGACTCACGGCAACGATCTTTTTGCCCGGCTACAGATCCCCCTGATACACTGGCTTTGCGAACGAATTGCTGCGTTGCGCGGTACTCGCAACCTCGCCTATCTAAAGATATGCCTCGCTTGCTGCGCTCCGTGCGCCTTGCTCTTCATTTCGCAAAGCCAGCGTATCAGGGGGATCAAAAAGGGCGCAAAAAGAGCCGTGCGGGCTTCTTGTCCCCTGCGAAGCAGGGGATTCCCGATTGGGAAAAATCTGACAGGGGCGTCGCAATTAAACTCGCAGCCAAGGCTGCTCAAACAAAATTGCTCCTGCTCCAGTCAAATTTTTCCCAATCGGCTGCGCCGCAACGCACTTTCCTGCTAATAAAGGAAATGGCATTAGGCTCAGGACTCATTAACTTACCTGCTGCCAAGCCGATTTTTCCCGCCTGCCTTCGTTGTCGCACCAAAATTGAACTCGCCGTATGTCCAATACGCCTTCGTCCAATTTTGTCCCGTCGCCTTGACAGACAAGAAAAATCGGCTTTTCGCGAACGGCAAGTTAATGAGTCCTGAGCCT
>JAVBTJ010000011.1:0-13432 GCA_031556215.1 Oxalobacter sp. | reverse complement strand
GATTGACCAGGTTTCCGCCGACAAGGCCGTTACCGATAAAGGTGCCCGAAGGCATCACATAAACGTCGCCGACAAGGGATGCGCGGGAAAGATAGCCTGCTTTGCCCAGTGAAAGGACGCCACCCTCTGCAAGCGTTGCCCCCTGATACGTGTTTTGCCCTGTCAGGTACAAAATACCGTTCCCCTGTTTTCGCAGGCCGACATCCAGACCGGCAAGATCACCGCTTGCCGCCCGCATTTGCCCGATGTCGTTGCTCCAGGTGCTGTCGTAGCCTTTCGTATCCACGGTGTAAAGTGCAACGGGATTGCCGCCGATAACGGCACAGTCGGAGGCCGACAGGCGTTTCGCATCGAAATACCCCGGCCCCCGTACCGCCTTGGCGGCATTGAGCATGCCCTGCCCGAACAGAGATTCATATTCCGCGTCCGACAGCGTGACCGCGCTGGCGACCGCATCTGCAAAAGCCACATCGAACGGGGCTTCGTCCCCGCCCCGCCAAAGGCTCAACATCGATTCTTTTTCCTCTGCCGTCAACTCCAACGGAGCAGTAAAGGACGTCGGCTTGTACACGATCAGACGCTCCAGCCCCCTCAGCCTTTCCTCATTTTCATCGAATTCCAGACGACGCAGCACGATAAAACGCGGCGCACTGTTCGCTACCGTCAACTTCGTTGCCGTGGAGAAAAGCACATCAGCAAGCTGCTTTCCGCCCATGTAAGGGAAAGCGGATGAAATCAGTGCAGCCGCCCCCGCCACATGCGGCGAAGCCATCGATGTCCCCGTATATTTATCATAAGTCCGGTCTGATATCGTGGAATAAATGGAATTACCCGGTGCGAGCAGGGTGTATTCGGAAGCATCCTTGCCCATATTGGAAAACATCGGTATGAAAGCGGCAGAACCGGACAACTGGCTCGAATCGAAGGCAGAAACACTGATCCAGTTATTGGCGAGATTGTGCGAAATCCCCATCCTGTCCAGCACAGTCGGAAGCCCTGCAAAGATGAACACAGGAGAAAGATGCCCCTCATTTCCCGCAACAAAAACAAACAGCCTGTCCTGCGCAACCAGCTTTTTCGAAAGGTCGATCAGGTCGCTGTTCTCTGCATATTGTCGGCGATAGACGGCACTATTGTCCGCATACGTCGTATCCAGATGAAAATCTTTACCCCAACTGTTGTTGATGATGCGCACATCCGGGTACGAAAGCAATCCTTCATAAGCCGCTTTGACATCGCCCAAAGCGGCGTATTGCAGCAGCTTTGCGTCAAAAGCCACGCCGTGCATGCCGTAATCGTTTTTTGCCGCAGCAACAATACCTGCGACATGAATACCATGATCATCGTCAAGTTCTTCATTCCCGAAGATGAAGGTACCGTAGGGATATTTTCCTGCAAATTCGTTCCTTTCCGGCGCAAAGAAGCTATCCACAACGGCAACCACAACCCCTTGCCCCGTAAAACCAAGCGCGTATGCCTCTGCGGCACCGATAGACTCCAGCCCCGTGGAAGCCTGATATTCTGCTGTCCGAAAATCATCAGCGCCGGCAGCAAAGGATACTGCCGGACAAGACAGGATGAAAAAAGAAAGAAAGGAGACAAAGGTTTTACGGAAACCGCATTTTCTGGGAAGGGACATTCAGTATTTTCTTTCCGGGAGCACACAACAAAAAGGGGGGAATTTTTGATTACACTTCCCCATTTTTGATTTTACAGGAAAAAGGAACCCCTGATAAGCGCCTTGGCGAAGCATCTGGCATTTCATACAATAGGGGAGCCTCTGATACCCATTTCATCATGAACGCCCCTTTTCCCTTTATCGATTTTTCACAGCATTCCGATGAGGTTGCCCGTGCGCTGATCGGGACAACCTTTCTCGTGGATGGCATCGGCGGCATCATCGTGGAAACGGAAGCGTATGACCGCACCGATCCGGCTTCCCACAGTTATGCCGGCCCCACACCGCGAAATGAAGTCATGTTTGGCGAACCGGCGCATATCTACGTATACCGTTCTTACGGCATCCACTGGTGCGTCAATTTCACCTGCCGGGAAGCGGGTCACGGCGCGGCAGTCCTGATTCGCGCCATCCTCCCGACACACGGCATTGAAATCATGCAGGCGCGCAGGAATAGGGAAAATATCCGCCTGCTGTGCGCTGGCCCCGGTCGCCTTTGCCAGGCACTGGACATTACGCATGCCCTCAACGGCAGCCCTTTGCATGCACCATCTCTTTCGCTTCTTCCGCCAAAGCATCCGGTACAAGTGGTTTGTGGCCCCCGCATCGGCATTTCCAGGGCCGTTGATGTACCCTGGCGCTTTGGCCTGCAAGATTCGCCCTACCTCAGCCGCCCATTCAGAAAACCGGCATAAATCCCTTTTTCGCCCGCTTTCGCCCTCTCCCGGGCAATATCAATTTATCAAGACATGTTAATTGTCGCCTTTGCGCAACAATTCATAAATCGAACAAATTCAATATATTGCAAAGCAATAAAAATGCAATTCATCAAAAAAACTTAACAAAAATATAAAATGATAATTTTTTTATGCTACTTTTTAGTCAATAAAATGGGATCATCGTCCTGTTGCATACAGTTTGGTTAGCGCCTGACTGCCCCCCCCAAGAACCAGATACCTGTCCGGAATATGTCTGCACTGAAATCAGAAATCCTGAATCGTTTTTCTACGGCTCGCCTCCCCTCTCTGCCGCATGTGCTGGTCAGGTTGATGGCGCTTTGCCAGAGCGACAACACAACGATTTCTGACCTAGCAAACCTGATTGAACAGGAGCCTGCGATGGCAAACAAGATCCTGCAGGTAGCCAACAATTCCGCCTACCGCCACCTTGGGCCGCAGACCGAACTGGAGAAGGGGCTGGTCACGCTGGGAACCCACCTTGTCCGCATGGTGGTTATCAATGAATCGGTCGTCCAGAACCTGAATGTCCTGCCGGCATTCAGGCCGCACGATTTGCGTTTTTTCTGGCGGCATTCCCTGAAAACGGCCCTTATTGCCAGAAAGACGGCAAGGCATCTTGGCCTTGCCAATATTGATGAAGCCTACCTTGCCGGATTGCTGCACGATATCGGGCGTCTGGCGCTTTTGGCAGTTGTTCCCGACCTGTACCGGGATCTGTTTTATCTGCCCGCATCAGACAAATTATGTGATGAAGAACAGAAAATGCTGGGCATGGATCACACTGAAGCCAGTGCATACCTTATCCGGATGTGGAAATTTGATGACCACTTTATCGACAGCATCGCCTCCCACCACAGTCCCCTCCAGCCTCATATCCTGACGAACCCGCTGGCCCGGATTGTCCATATGTCGAACCAGTTGGCTGACTGCCAGTCTGGTGATACGGCCATTGCATCTGTCGTGGCCCCCTATGTCTTTCCTGCCGAAATTGCCCGGCAAATCGTGATGGAAGCGGAAAACGAAGTCCTGGAAGCGGCCACCCGTCTGGGTATTGTTGTTACCGATCCTGAACCCGCGTCTCACCCGGGCTGGACGGACTCGCCCCCCTCCCCCTTGCAGCAGCAAATGAACCAGGAATTATCCACCCTGATTCAGGCATCCGAACTGGCCCGCTTTTTCCAGAGCAACACCACTTTGGCACAGTTGCAGGATGCCGCTCTCAAGGCGGCAAGCGCCCTGTTTTCGCTGAAAAACGCCATCCTTGTCTGGCGAGACAGCGAGACAGGCCAGTGCAAAATCGTTGCGGCAAACCAGACCGTCGAACAGTTGCTGGGGCATCCGGTCTCTTCTCCGCCTGAAGGCGCGCTCACCCGAGCACTCTCGCAAAAGATGCCCCAATTTATTGCCCACATTGACGAATTCTCGTCCACACCGGAAAAAAACATTGCCCGGCTTTTGGGTGGAAACAACTGGCTTCTTTTGCCGCTGGCAGGAAGCCGTCAGTGCATGGGGCTGATTTTTTCCCGCGTTTCCACAGAAAACCTCGTGCAATTGCAGGCGGACAAGTATCGTCTGCTCTATTTCGGGGAACAATTTGTTCTCGCATGGCAGGCCCTTCAGGGAAGAAAAAACAGCATCAGGGAAAAAGTGGCGCTTGCTGAAGAAAAACACCGCCGGATTTCCAGCAAAGCGTTCAATGAAATGAGCAGCCCACTTACCGTTATCCGCAATTATCTCTTTATCCTGAACAAGCAACTTGATGAAAAACCCGAGAAAAAAAAGCTCGTTGCCATCCTGAATGAAGAAATACAGCGGCTTGGCGACTTGGTCAGAGAAATGGGCCACCCGGATTATTTTTTACAAACCCAGACTGAACAGAGCGATCTCAGAATGCTGGTCCATCATGTTGTTTCCTTTTTTTGTGAAAGCGGTTTCATACCAGGGCAGATCCATCTCATTACCCATGCCTCTCCGGCACTGCCGGAAAAAATGCTGGTGCGCGCACCCGAAAAGCTGCTCCGGCAGGTGCTTGTCAACCTGCTCAAAGATGCCGTAGAAGCCATACCGGGTAGCGGTACCATCATGATTACCCACCTGGGAATGACAGAAAAAGACCATAAAAAATACTATGCCCTTGCCATCCGGGATACAGGGGAGGGCATCCCGGAGGCCCTTTCTGAAAACACGCCCTATTCCGAAATACAGCACAAAAAGAATCACAAAAGGCCGGGATTGAATGTGGTATACAGTCTGTTAAACCAGATTGATGCGCTCATTACCTGCCAATCCGACAGCAAAGGAACCCTCTTTTCCCTGATGATCCCGGCCGGTACGACAGAAACCCCAAACAAACACGCCGCACCATGAGTATTCCCATAAAAAACATTACCAGTTCACCTCCTTTTTTCCTGATAGAGGAACCGGATACGCTACAGATTCCCCATATCCTCCTGATCGATAATGCACCTTTGCACCTGTCAAGCCTGACAGCCCTCTTTGATGAGAAACCACCCCATATCACCACGGCCCAGACCGGGCTGGATGCGTTAAAGCACCTGCAAAAAAAACGCTTTGACCTGATTTTGCTGGATATGGATATACCGGACACCGATGGCTACGTCCTGATCGACCTCATCAGGAAACAGGCCGAAGACACCGACATCATTATTTTTTCCGGCACCGCCAACGCCGATAACGCGATGAACGCCTATAATCGCGGGATTTACTATTTCCTGAAAAAACCGTATTCTCCGGAAGAACTGCTCTTTAACGTCAGGAATGCCATTGCCAAGCGCCACCTTGAAACCCAAAACCGCGCCATGGCACAGCAAAAGATGACTTCCCGCCAGACATACCGCCATCTGGTCGAACATTTGCCGGACATTATCTGCACATTAAATGAACACGGCCAGATCACCTTTATCAATAAAACCGTCAAGCCTCTTTTGGGATACAGTCCCGATGAACTGCGTGGTGAACATTACACCAGGCTGATTCACGAAAGCGATCTGGCTCGCGTGCAATCTTTCATTGAAAACGGCAATGCCTCCTCCCTGCAGGTCGAACTGCACCTCAACCAGAAAGGCATACCGCACCCGCTGCCGTTTTCCCTGACGCTGATAAACATCCAGTCGCCCCTTTCTCCCGGGCACCAGATAAAAGGAACCTACATCATTGCCCAGGACATCTCGGACAACAAGCGTGCCGAAGAAATCATTTCCTTTCATACGCACTATGATGCATTGACCGAATTGCCCAACCGGATTTTACTCTCCGAAAAACTCGGCCCTGAGTTGCAGAAAGCAAAAAAATACCAGGTTGGCCTGACTCTCCTTTTCATCGATCTGGATCGATTCAAGCTCATCAACGACTCGCTGGGGCGTGTCACAGGCGACCTTCTCCTCAAGGAAACGGCATCGCGCCTGACGGAAATTGCCCGCTACAGCGATATTGTCGCCCGTCTTGGCAGCGATGAATTTATCCTGGCCATGCCGGGACTTTCCGACCCCAGGCGCGCTCATGATATTGCCATGCGCTGCCTTTCCGCCCTGAATGAACCGTTTGACATTCCCGGCAACAACAACCTGACGATTTCCGCCAGCATCGGCATTGCGATTTATCCCGAAGACGGGGAAACCTCAGAAGAACTGATCGGCAATGCGGATCTTGCCATGGCACAGGTCAAGTCAGAAGGCAAAAACGGCATCCTGTTTTACGACCATTCCATGGCAAAAACGCCCCAACTCAGGCTTTCACACGAATATGCCCTGCGGCGGGCACTGGAAAAAAACGAGCTGGAAATGTACTATCAGCCGCAAGTCGATTTAACGACAGGAAAAATCATCGGGGCCGAAGCGCTCATGCGCTGGAACCATCCCGAACGCGGCCTGCTGGTAGCGGGTGAATTTCTGCCCTTTGCCGAAGAAAACGGCCTGATTATCCCGATGACAGACTGGATGCTCGAAGCCGTCTGCTATGACATCCATATTATGCGAACACTCGGCCATCCCCCGGTTCCGATTTCCGTCAACCTGTCGCCGCAATATCTTGATCGCTGCGACTGTCCGGGAAAAATGCAGAAAGCGCTTGAGCGTTATAACATTGCCCCCAAGCTCATCCAGGTAGAAATCACCGAAAACATCTGTATCCGCAACCCCATCAATGCCATTGCGCAGCTAAACGAACTCAGCAGGGTCGGCATTGATATTGCCATTGATGATTTCGGGACGGGATATTCCTCCCTGGCATACCTGCACCGTTTCCCGATCCAGACCATCAAGATCGACCGTTCTTTCGTCAGTGAAATCAACGATTCTGCTGGTGAATTCCCTGTTGTACTTGCCATCATCTCCATTGCCGAGGGGCTGGATATGACGCTGGTTGCAGAAGGGGTGGAAACCGAAGTACAGGCCGAATACCTGCAAAAGTGGGGCTGCCATATCATGCAGGGATACCTGTATCACCGCCCCAAACCCTTAAAACAACTGCTTGGCCTTTTAACGGCCAGGGGCTAAACGGATACAGGCGTCGTGAACAACGCCTGTATCGGGGGGCACACAACGGCTTTGCCTTAATGCAGTGAGAAATCCGCCCTTGCCGCGTTATCGCCAGTTCGGCTCTTGCTGGCCTGAATGAAGACCCGATCCTCCTGTATGCCTCCCTTTTCCAGGAGCCATGTCTTGACGTTAGCTGCTCGCTGGTCTGCCACTCCCATGAATGCTTCTTCTGACACGGGATAATTCTGGATCATCAACTGCTCCATCTCCGGCACCGGAAGCGACTTCTGGAACCCGATAATATTGCGCGGTTTCTTGAAGTCTGCATCGCCGTAAACTTCCTTGAGGTATTTCGCATATTCCTTGTCGCTGACCGTGACCTGGCTTAGGCGCAGGTTTTCGCCCTTTGCGCCCATATCCTTTCTCTTTAACTCACGAACTTTCTTGTTGATCGTTGCCCTTGCCAGCCCTTCCTTGTCAGCTTGCGGGTCATAACACCCGGTAATATCCAGTTTCAGCGCCGGTCGCCCTTTCAGCGCCTTGACCAGGGTTTCGAGCTTTTCGGCCCCTTTGTCCGTAATCTCGGTCGTGCCGGGCGCAAAATCAAGCCAGGATAGTTCTTCCCCTCCGCCAAACGCGGCGGCTAAAAGGGAAAAGGGGGCGGTAACCGCTTTTTTGATGAGATTGACAACAACCCGGAAAACAATGCCGCCGACGGAAAACTCCGGATCATTGAGCGAACCGGATACCGGCAGGTTGATATCGATGACGCCATCCCCATCTTTCAGCAGGTTGACGGCAAACTGCACCGGCAGGCTCATTACCGGCTTGCCCTCGCTTTTTTCGCTGAAGGTCAACTGATCCAGGATAAGGCGGTTTTCCGCATGAAGTTCGCCATTTTCTATTTTGTACATCACATCAAAAGAAAGCTTGCCTTTTTCAATGCCATGACCGACATATTTCGCTGTGTACGAGCTGAACTGCGCCAGTTCCATGCCTTTTACATGCCCTTCCACTTCCAGCGACGATGACGGATTAAATGGATTGAGGCTGCCCGTTATCGTCAACGGCGCCCGGTTGACCTGTCCCCGCAAATCCATGACGGCAATGGTGTTGCCAGTGCTTGATATCCGGGTAACGACACCGTGAACCCTGTCCAGGTTGGCCGTGTAATTCGGCTTGATGAAATTGTCGGTAAAGCGCACCCGGCCGTTTTTCAACTGGAAACGGTCAATCCGGATCGGCGGCAGGTCGCTGGCAGGCGGTTGTGCCGGGGCTGCCTGAACAGTAACGGTTTCATGCGTTTCCACATCCGCCGTGGTTTCTGTCGCAGGAGTCGCCTCCGGGGCTTTTGCCTCCGTTGAAGCCGCAACAGGCTGCGGCGTTTCTGCCGCCGGTTTTGCTTCTGCGGTTTTTTCTGCCGGAGCCGCTTGCGGTGCTGCCTCTGCTTTTTCCGGCGGGTTCTCGCCGCTGTCACTGTCCGTCAGGCTCTTTTTGCCACCCGCTTCGCTACGCAGGACATTTTGCAGATTCAGCCTGCCGTCAGCACCAAGTATCAGGCGGGCAAAAAAACTGTCCAGGTCGGCTCGCTGTGCTGTCAGCGAAAATGGGGAAAACTGCACGTTCATCTGCTTAAGCGTCAGGTCATTCCAGCGGACGAAAGGATCACCCTTGATCTGGTCTGTCGTTGCCAGGTTGCTCACGCTCACGTCGCCCTTGTACCCGCCCTGCATGGCGCCTTTCTTTCCGGTGGAAAGCGACAAATGTCCTTTCGTGGAAACATCTGCCTGGCGCAGCGTCAGGTTCACATGCTCGTCAATATACTGCTGGAGGGCAACAATGCTGACACTTTTCATGTCAATGGCAAGATCAGCAAAAAGCGGCGCAATCCCCAGCTTGCCTTCCACGGCAAGATGCCCTTTCTTGTCGATGCTTGCGGCAATCTTCAGGGTACTGGTTTTGCCGGGTGCAGTGGAAATATCCTGGATACTTGCCGTCAACCCTGTCACATTGCCGCCAAGCGGCTTTTTCAGGTTGTTATTCTGCATATGGGCAGACCAGCCGCCAATATCAATACTGCCGATATCCACATTAAAGCCGGACGAACCCGAATCAGCCTTGCCGGATGGCTTGCTGCGCGGCCTGCCACGGGACTGCGGCTTTTCCAGCGCAATTTCCAGCACCGCACGGTCAGAAGCAATCCTGCCGATACGGGCCAACTGCGTACCCATATCCACGACCACGTCATCCACCGTCAGGTTAAAGTCTTTCGTCGCCACGCTATAAGGGGTATCTGCCGCATAATCGGCATAGCCCAGTTTTGCGTCCAGCACGGCAAACTGTTTCAGTGCCAGTTTCAGGGGCGTCCCCTTGCCGGCGTTCTCCCCGTTTTCGGCATCGGCTTTCTTTGGCGACGTCCCTTTCTCCTTTGGCGGCCCCAGGTTCAGCAGGTTCAGCGAACCGTCCGCGCCGTTTACGGCATAGATTTCCGGCTGGGACAGCTCGATTTTCTCGATGCGGTAATCACTGGCAAAAATGGCGTTTTTATCCAGTTTGATTGCCAGCTTGCCAAAACCGAGCATGGGCTTTTTCGCCAGATCCGTCAGCATGAGGGAATCCATCTGGACGGCACCGCTGATATCCAGGTCGGCGGTTTTTCCCGGATGCTGCGTAAAGTGCAGGTTGAGATCAACACTCAGGCTTCCCTTTGGCATCTGAAACGCAGGGTTGTAGGGCAGATACTGCACATACCGGGGCAAATCGATATTTTTCAGATCCAGGTTGAATACGGTTTCCTTGTCTTCGGCAAAGGGACGGGTCTTGCCGGAGAGCTCCATCTTCGTGCCGTTGACCCGCGCGCTCAAGTGCGGCTCGATAAAGGTTTCCACCCGCGAAGGGCTGGAAGAAATATAAGGGATGCGCACCTTGATTTCCTCAATCTGGTGCCGTGCCTTCATGGGATGATCGTCAAAGACGATTTTTCCGCCATCAATCTGGATATTGTTCAGCGAGTAGGACAAGGGTTTTTTGTCCGGCTCGCTCGGCTGCATGGCCATCTCGATAATATCGCTGATGTTGTAGGTATTGTCCTGGGTGCGGGAAAAATGGATGTAGGGATTTTCCAGCGCGATTTCCCGGATGATGGGCGAAAACGTGAAAACGGAAAGGCTCGAAACATTGACGTACAGCTTGTCAAAGGAAACAAAGGTTTCCTCGCTGTCCCGCTCGCTTAAGTTCACTCCCGTCAGGGTCACGGAAAGGGAAAGGGGATTGAAGCTGACATCCTGGATGCTAAGCCTGCGGTGAAGCTGTTCCGCTACCGCCTGCTCAGCTTTTGTCTTGATCAGCCCGGGCAGGAAAATCGCCCCTGACAGGCCTGCCAGAAACAAGATGCCAAACAGTATCGATGCACTGATAATGATTTTTCGGCGATACCGGGAAAGTAACAATTTCAGTTTGGCAATATCGGGCTTTTGCATACGTTTCTCCGGGAGAATCAAATCGGCAATCCGCTCACAATTCTTCTTAATCGGTACTTCCCTGCCATAATAAAACGCAAATATCCGCTGTGTCTATTGCTGGAGCGCAAAATCCACACGCGCAGCAGTTTCCCCGTTTTCACCCGACTCACCGGCCTTGCTCGCCAGCAGGAAAATTCGGGAATCAGCCACTTTGCCCTTTTCTACCAGCCAGGACTTGACCAGTTCCGCACGGCGGTACGCCAGTGACAAAAACTCTTCTTCGCTGGCTTCATAACCGTCAATCAGGACTTTTTCCATCTCCGGCACAGACAGTTTTTTCTGCATACCGATAAAATTGCGCGGTTTTTTGATATCCTCGTCCTTATATACCCGCTCAAGCAGTGCCGGATATTCGCTGTCTTCCACCTTGACCTGGTTCATCATGACGGTTTGCCCTTTGGCCTGGAGATCCTTGCGTTTTTCCGTTCTCACCTTGCGCTGGATCGCTGCCCTGGCCAGACCGGCACGGTCTGCCAACGGGTCATAGCGCCCGGTAATATCCAGCTTCAGTACCGGTCGCTCGGCAAAGGCTTTGGACAAGGCTTCCAGCTTGGGAATTTCCTTTTGCGGTATCTCGGAACTGCCGGGGTCAAATTCCACCCATGAAAGCTCGGCTCCACCGCCAAATTTGATGGAAAGGAAGGAAAACGGTGCTAAAACCACCCGCTGCAACGAACCCAGGAAAACTTTGGCCATAATGCCGCCAATAGAAAAATTCGGATCATCAAGCGAACCGCCAATCGGCAGATTGATGTCAATGACACCATTGCCGTCTTTCAGCAAGGATACCGCCAGTTCAACCGGCAGGCTGGTGACCGGCTCGCCCGGCGCTTTTTCGCCAAACGTAAGCTGATCCAGGATCAGCCTGTTTTGCGCAACCAGCACCCCTTCTTCCAGCTTGTATTCCACATCAAAGGAAAGCTTGCCCTTGTCGATGCCGTAACCAATATATTTGGCCGTGTAGGAACTGAACTGTGCCAGTTCCATCCCCCGTACCTGCGCCTTCACGTCCAGCGTGAGATGCTCCTTCAAGGGGCTGATTGTCCCGGCCAGCACCAGCGGCGCATTATTGACCTGCCCCCGGATATCCACTTTGGCAACCGCATCGGGATCAGAGGAAAAACCCGCAACCGTGCCTTCCATTTCGGCAATGTTGGCGGTGTAGTTCGGCTTGATAAAGTTGTCCGTAAAGCGAACCCGCCCTTTTTTCAGCGTCAGCTTCTCCACAAAAACCAGTGGCGCATTCCGGTTCTCTCCGTCGGCATCGGGCTTGATGTGACCAACGGTCACATTGCCTTTGGGCTGAACCACACTTTCCCGGCTATCCCCGGTATCGGCCAGGTCATCCAGTTCACTGTCGGTTTCTGTCAGGCTCTTTTTCCCCCCGGCATCGCTTCTCAGGATATTGCGCAGGTTTAGCCGTCCGTCCGCATTCAGGATCACGCGGGCAAAGAAATTGTCCAGTTCAGCTTCCTTGACATGGACTGACAGTGGCACCAGTTTCGCGTCCACATCCTTTAAGGCAAGGGTGTTGAACCGGATGAAAGAATCCTTGTTGATCTGGTCAACCGTCCTCAGTTGCGTTATCGTGATGTCGCCCTTGTATCCCCCTTCCAGTTCACCGGCCTTGTTTTCCGCCAGGTGGAAACTGCCCAAGACAGACAGGTTTGCCTTGTTCAGGGTCAGGTTGACGTAATCCTCGATATACGGCTGGATGGGAACGAGGCTCATGTCCTTCACATCCAGGGTAAGCGCCACATTCAGGGGAGACAGCCCCACTTTGCCATCCGCTGCGAATTTCCCGGTCTTGTCGAGCGTTGCCCGCACAGAAAACCGGCTGTTCTCACCGGGTGCCGATGACAGGCTCTGCCCGGTAATTGAAAGTCCCGTCATGCCGCCGCCAAGCGGATTTTTCAGGTTGATGTTGCGTCCCTTGACTGACCAGCCGGTAATCGCCAGCTTGCCGATAGACATGGCATAAGGGTCTTCTGACGGCATGACAACCGGTTTGGCGCCGTCAACCGCTTTTTTGGGTGTTACTTTTTCATGCTTTTCCACCTGCCCCATCAGGTTCCCGCCTTTGGAGGCCACTTCACCGATATGGATGTCGCGCTTCTTCGTGTCCAGCTTCACCTCGCTAAGCGTCAGGTCAACCTGGCTGGCACGCGCCGAAACCGGCAGGCCCGCACGATCCGTTGTATTCTGGTTTTTCACCTGTGCAGACCAGTCTGCCACGGCGAATTTGCCGATACTGACGGCAAACCCATCTGCCAGTTGCACCTTTTTGGCTTCAATCACCAATGCCAGAAGCGCGGCACGCGCCTCGGTGCGTTTTCCGACATTCGATGGTTTTTTGTAAGGCTCCAGCGCTATCTCTGCGTTGCCGCCTTTTGAACTGATTGCGGCAACCGAAACCATCTGGTCTTTCAGGCTGATCTCCGTACCGTCAACCGTCACGCCCAATTTGGAAAGGGTGGCTGAAAAAGGCGTCTCGAAAGGGTCAAGCCGGTTGCTGTTTTTGACTTTGCCTGACCAGTTGGCAATTTCCACCTTGCCCACCTGGATGTGATAAGGCTCGCCCGCTTTTTTCCCGGCGTTGTTCGCCACCGGCACCTTCGGCGGCTGGTTTTCCATCAGTACATCAAAAAAACCGCCGGTCGAGCGAACCTGTTCAACAGACACGGCATGCTTTTTCATATCAACCTGTGCCTTGTCCACATTCAGGCTGAACTGGCTGACGCTGGCCGACACCGGCAAGGCGGCAAAATTTCCCTGGCCATCGTTTTTCAGTTTTCCTGACCAGTTGGCAATTTCCAGCTTGTCTACCTGTACCGTAAAAGGAGAGGCGGCTTCGTCTTTCCTGTCCGTTTTTTTAGCGGCAACAGGGGAACTGCCGCCTGACAAAACCACATCAAAACTGCCGCTGGCAGACCTGATCTGCCCGACCCTGGCGATATGCGTATTCAGGTCTACCGCGATATTGCTGACAGCCAGGTC
>JAVBTJ010000068.1:0-7908 GCA_031556215.1 Oxalobacter sp. | reverse complement strand
CTGGGCATCCATTGGCATGGCATTGTCGGTATAACGCAGGCGCGCCTTCCTGACGAGCAGTTCTTTCAGTTCAAAAACGGCCTCCCTGGGTTGCTCTGTCTGCGAAAGAGCGGCTGGCACAACCGCCCCCTCCTGCCCTGGCGTCATGGCGACCTGTTTTACACCTTCTTTGTTCTTTTTCTCTTCCCCTTCGGCTGGCGCCATCACCTTGTCTGCATGCGCCATGAGGCTGGCCAGATTCAGGACACCGTTTTTATCGTTGATAACATGGATTTCCGGCTTGACGACTTCCAGCCTGTCGATGCGGTATTCCGCCTTTGACAGCGCATTCGTCCCCAGATGCATATCCAGCTTCTCCAGGTCAAAAAGCGGCTTGCCAGACTGGGTCATATGAACCGCGCGCACCGTGACGCGACCACCCAGATCCATGCTGGTTTCACCATCTTTTGGGCGATGGACGTAAAGCGAGAGATTCAGATCAAGCCAGCCCTCATTGAATTTGTACGCCGGATGCAGGGGAACGTAGTTGAAAATCCGCTTCAGGTCGATATTGTCCATATTGAGCGTCAACACCCTGTCGCGGCTGCCTTCAGCGGGTTTTTCGCTGATGATTTCCAGTTTCTTGCCGTTCACCATTGCCTCAAAGCGCGGCTCGACATGGCGGGAAATCCCCCTGATCGGCCCCCTGTACAGGTACGGCAGGCCGACATGGAAATCGCTGATAACGGTTTTGCTGCCCTTTTCCCGATTTTCCAGTTCAATGGTGGCATCGACTATCTGGAAATTATAGATGCCGAATTTTCGCTTCCTGCGCTCGGCACGCCGCTCTTCCGCATTTTTCGGCTTTGCGTCCGGCTCGGCCTTTGCTTCATCTGCTTTGGGCTCTTCGGCTTCCGGCTTTTTGAAAAGCGCGACGATGTCGTCGAAATTGCGCTCGCTGTCAGAGAAGCGCACCACCCGCACAAAGGGCCTGACCAGTTTGAACTCGGTCACGACCGGCGTCATCTGCAAAAGAGAGGAGCCAGACAGCTCGACAACCATCTGGTCAAAGGTGACAAAGCGCTCTTCGCTGTCCGGTTCGGAAAGGCTCAGCCCTTCCACATTCAGCGCAAAAGTGAAGGGATTGAATTCCAGCTTGTTGATCTGCAGCTGGCGGTGCAGCTTTTCCAAGGCAACGCTTTGCGCTTTTGACTTGATATAGGAAGGCAATACCCAAAAGCCAATGGCGGCATAAAGCAGGAAGAGGACACACACGAAACATAAAATACCGATGCCTGCCCGCCTGGAAATCCTGACATGGGCAACCCTGGAAGCGGCTTTTTTCAGCGCATCCTGCAAAGCCGCTTTTTTCAGCATTTCCTTCATTTACGGGCACCTGTGTTGCGTTCGTTCAAGCATAAACGCTTTTCAACATAATTTCACGCGCTTTCCAGAGGGCGACACCTATTTTTACAAAAAGGGCTGAACCAGCAAAAAAGCCGTGCTGCTTTTTTGCAGCACGGCTTTCATCGCAATCAGAATCTATTCCACCAGCTTGCCCAACTGCCCCGGATCAACCTTCTCTTCCTCCGGCACTTTCTCATAATCGATACCGGCCTTTTCGAGCGCCTGCTTGATATTCCGCAACTGGGTGTCCTGGGTAGCGGCATTGTTAATCAAACCGCGCAACGCCTTGAACAGCGGATCATCCCCATTGAGCGTAATGCCATAGGAGGAAAAAAGCTGCGTGGCGGCATCGTCTCCCTGATCCCTGTCCGTTGGCCGGATGATCCGCGCCGGGTTGCCCACCGCTGTCGCCCCTGCCGGAATCTCCCGCACCACGACCGCATTGGAACCGACCTTCGCATTTTCGCCTACGGTGAAATTGCCCAGAAGCTGCGCACCTGCGCCTACGATCACGCCTTTGGCCAGCGTCGGATGGCGTTTCTTGCCTTCAGCCAGCGAGGTGCCGCCCAGCGTCACCCCCTGGTAAATCGTGCAGTCATCCCCGATTTCTGCCGTCTCGCCAATCACGACGCCAAAACCGTGGTCGATAAACACCCGGCGGCCAATCACCGCGCCCGGATGAATTTCAATCCCGGTCATGATGCGCGACAGGTACGAAAGAAAACGTCCCAGCCAGCGCAAGCGGCAACGCCATAGCCAGTGTGAGATACGGTGCAGCAAAATCGCATGAAAACCCGGATAGCACGTCAGCACCTCCCACGTATTCCGGGCAGCCGGATCGCGTTTGAGAATGCTGGCAATATCTTCGCGAAGATGTTGGAACATGAGGAGATCAAAAAAATTCAGAAAGCAGATAATAGCCTGTTTGGGCTTTCCCGCACAAATCCGGATAAAAACCTATTTTGCCGCCGCAAGACGCTGGCGTCTCGCCTCGTACAGGCACACACCGGAGGCGACCGACACATTCAGGCTTTCCACCTGTCCGAACATCGGGATACCAATCAGCTCATCACAGGTTTCCCTTGTCAGGCGGCGCAGGCCATCGCCTTCCGAACCCATCACCAGCGCCACGCCCTTCGTCAGGTCTGTCTCGTACAGTGATTTTTCTGCCCCATCGGCGGTGCCGATCACCCAGATATCGCGCTCTTTCAAATCCCGCAGCGCCCGCGCCAGATTGGTCACGGTAATATAAGGTACCGTATCCGCCGCACCGCTGGCAACCTTCGCCACCGTCGCATTCAGCCCCACGGACTTGTCCCGTGGCACAATCACGGCGTGCGCCCCCACGCTGTCTGCCACCCTGAGACAGGCGCCCAGATTGTGCGGGTCTGTAATCCCGTCCAGTACCAGAAGCAGTGGCGGCCCTTCAATGGCATCCAAAAGCTCATCCAGGTTACGCGCCAGCGACAATGTCTCTCCCCTGGCGACAACCCCCTGGTGTCGGTGCGTCCCCGCCATGCTGGCAAGCCGCTTGTCGTCCGCCTGGATCAGCCGGACACCCGCCTCCTTTGCCAGGCGCAGCAAATCCTGCATACGCCGGTCGGCGCGTTCCGTATCGTAATAAATCTCGTCAACCGATGCTGCCTCGTGGCGCAGCCTTGCCGTTACTGCATGAAAACCAAAAATAATACTCTTTTTCATCGACGTTTCCGTTTCCGTGTTTCTGCCCGCCTGGAGCCTGATTTGGGTTTGCCTGAAAAGGCGGGTTCTTCCTTGCTGCCCCGGGACGCGACAGCCGCCACGCCCGGCGGCAGATTGCCTTTTTCCGATACACGGGCAATTTCCCGCTTCTTGAAGCGGTCAAAAAGCACTGGTGGCGATGCTGGCGCCGCACCCGGCTGTACCGTACTTCCATCCTTGCCGATCTTGAAGGGGCCACTGATGACAACCAGGTCAATCTGCCGGCTGTCGAGATCGACACGGCTCACCTGCACCGTGACCCGATCCGTCAACTGGTAACGCACGCCGGAACGCTCGCCCCGCAACTCGTGGCGCACCTCGTCAAAATGATAATAATCCTTGCCCAGGTCGGTGACATGCACCATGCCTTCGATAAACAGGTCGTCCAGTTGCACGAAAATACCAAATGGCGCCACCCCTGAAATCGTCCCGCTGAAATGCTCGCCCAGCTTGTCCTTGATGAAGTAACACTTGAGCCATGCCTCGACATCACGCGACGCCTCATCCGCGCGGCGCTCATTGGCGGAACAGTGCAGCCCAAGCGCATGCCAGATCGAATCCTCGGGCGAACCGGTCACCCGCCCCTCCATGCGATCCTTGTTCATCTGGCGGCGCATCGCATTCGACACATTCTTGTTCAGCAAACGCCGGTCGATTCCCGAAGGCTCGTAGCGCCTGCCCTGTAAAATCGCCTTGATTGCGCGATGCACCAGCAGATCGGGATAACGCCGGATCGGACTCGTAAAATGCGCATAAGCCTTGTATGCCAGACCAAAGTGGCCGATATTGTCCGGGCTGTACACCGCCTGCTGCATCGAGCGCAGCAGCATTGTCTGCAACAGCGGCGCATCCGGACGCGGCAACACCTGTTTGATCAGCACGGCATAATCCGATGGCTGCGGCGAATTGCCGCCTCCGAGCCGCAAGCCCAGCGGCGCCAGAAACGCCCGTATCTGATCGAGCTTTTCCTCTCCCGGCGCGGCGTGAATACGGAAAGCGCCCGGATGACGGTGCCGGATAAGCAGATCGGCTGCACACACGTTCGCTGCGAGCATACATTCCTCAATCAGCTTGTGGGCATCATTGCGCACGCGCGGCAGGATTTTTTCGATCTTGCCTTCCGCATTGCTGACGATATAGGTTTCCACCGTTTCGAAATCAATCGCGCCCCGCTTTTCACGCGCCTCAAAAAGCACGCGGTAAACCGAAAACAGGTTGCGGATATGCGGCACCACATTGGCATGAATGGCGGCTTCCGGCCCGCGCGGGTTTTCCAGGATCGCCGCCACCGCCGTATACGTCATCCGGGCGGCGGATTTAATCACCGCCGGATAAAACTGGTAAGCCCCCGGTTCGCCCTCCGGGCCGATCACCATATCGCATACCAGCGTCAGCCGATCCACATCCGGGTTCAGCGAACATAATCCGTTCGACAGCTTTTCCGGCAGCATGGGAATCACCCGCCTCGGGAAATAAACCGACGTCGAGCGCAAAAGCGCATCCTTGTCGATATCGTCGTTCGGCCGGACATAATGGCTCACATCCGCAATCGCCACCAGGAGACGATACCCGGTTGCCTTGCCGATCTGCACCGGCTCGCAGTAAACCGCATCGTCAAAATCGCGCGCGTCTTCGCCGTCAATCGTCACAAACGGCACATCGCGCAAATCCACGCGATCCGCCATATCCCCGGGCTGCACGGTATCCGGCAGGCTGGCTGCACGATCCATCGCCTCCTTCGAGAAAATATGCGGCAAACCGAATTTGCGCACGGCAATCTCGATTTCGATGCCCGGATCATCCATATTGCCCAGCACTTCCACCACCTGCGCCAGCGGCTGGGAATAGCGGGACGGCTGCGTCACGAGCTTCGCATTCACAAACTGCCCCGGCTGCACGTTTTTCGGCGGTTTTTCCACGATGATGTCATGCACGATCCGCCGGTCTTCCGGCGCGATCAGCCAGGCGCCGTTTTCATGCAGGAGCCGCCCGACCACATGCGTGTGCGCACGGGAAAGCACCTCGACAATCGTCCCCTCAAAACGCCCGCGGCGATCACTGGCAATCACGCGCACCTGCACGCGGTCGCCATTCATCACCTTCTGCATTTCCCTTTCAGACAGGTAAATATCATCGCCGCCTTCATCCGGCAGCAGAAAACCATAGCCATCCGGGTGGCTGCTGACCTGCCCGACAATAAATCGCGTCGAATTCTTGATCGTGTAGCCACCGGCCTGGGTAAAATTCAGTTGCCCATCCCGATGCATCGCCTCCAGGCGGCGGGTCAACCCTTCTATTTCGCCCCGCTTTACGTGGAGCGCCTTCGCTATCGTCTTTGCGCTCTGGCTGCCTTCGGCATTGCGGAGCACATCAAGAATTTCTTCCCGGCTGGGAATGGGATAAGGATATCGGCTCAATTGAATCCGTCTTTATTGATGGTTGTCATAAAAATTTTTGCGCCCGGGAAGAAACCGGGATACCAGCAGCATACCCGAAAAGCGCAAAAACACTTACGGAAAGTACAATATTCGCGCTTTTCACAACGAAACGCAAGAAGATTGACTTTAACGTAAATCATGCTAAAATGCTTGGCTCTTGTTAGGCAAGTATGTCATAAAAATATGACTGTTGTCTGACACGAGTCTCTTAAAGAGATATGCCCACGTGGCGGAATTGGTAGACGCGCATGGTTCAGGTCCATGTGCCGCGAGGTGTGGGGGTTCAAATCCCTCCGTGGGCACCAAAAGTATAAAAACGCAATAAAAACAACGAGTTGCAGAACAAAAGCCCATCAAAATCGATGGGCTTTTTGCTATTCCTGACGGAAAATTCACGGAAAAAAAACGGATTAAAAGTCCTTGTTATTATTTCACTATACGACTCTATGTAACCTTTCACCTGTGGAAGCCTTTCTTGCATGGTCGTCCCTTCACGTAGCGACAAATAGGAAAATTCCTTAATGGTGGGCCATATGTCGATTGTGATGCCAGGATGTACAGTAAGCGCATTTTCAGCGGTTTTTCTGGCTCGGAGATAGGGCGATGAAATAACCTGGTGTGGCGGTTCGGTAAAAAAGCGGGCGATAGATTTGGCCTGCTCTACCCCTTTGGGGGTCAGGTCGATTGAAGCATTGTCAACAGTAACACCGCCTGCATTGGCGACACTTTCACCATGCCGGAAGAAATAAATGAAATTACTCACTTGCAATCCCAAACCTTAAGATTCGCCTTCTGTAAAAACCCTATTCTACACATCAAGAGCCAGTTCAATAGCAGAAGAAAACCCGTAACGTTTCTCGATGTGTTACGTTTGTGTAGTTATTTGTGTATAATAGAGAAATGAAAATAACAGGATTCGATTGGGATGATGGCAATTGGCCAAAGTGCGGGAAACATGGCGTTTCCCGTGAGGAAATTGAACAGATTTTCCTGGGAACTCCCGCCGTAATGCCAGATCCATTTCAAGATGAACCACGGATGCGGGCTATAGGAATAACGACACAAGGGCGTTACGTTTTTTCCGTATTCATGCTTCGGGATATTGATGGTCAAACCAAGCTTCGCCCGATCAGTGCCCGATATATGCACAAAAAGGAGATTGAACACTATGAACGCCAAAAAAGCCAAACCGATGCCGTCACTTCGCAGTGATGCGGCTGCAGAAAAATTCGTTGAGACGGCCGATCTCTCACAATACGATCTGTCCGGCTTCAAACCGATGCAGTTTGAAATCGCCCGTAAAGACGCCGCTTTGAATATGCGGCTTCCTCCCGCGCTTCTTGACGCAGTGAAGGCAAAAGCCGCAAAAAAAGGGGTACCTTATACCCGCTATGTTCGGATGCTGTTGGAGGCGGATGTAGCGCGATGAATAAACGTCAGATGCCGAGAAAGATTCCTGATCGCGCCTGTCGCGACAAAAAAGAGGGGAAAAAAGTCCATCGATCTCGATGGACTTTTTGTTATCTATTGCGGGATTTTTATGAAAAAAATACGGATAAAAACATGGAAGTGATTGCAACGGTACTACCTGAGGCAGGATCATCCTCCGCCTGCCACCGAACTGAACCGCAGTGTAATATATCTATCCTCCCGACTTTTTTATTTCCCTTTCTCTGTGGATTTACTAGGCTTTAACGCCGGAGTATTTCCCGGAGTATTTTTATTATCACGTCGACGTTGATCAGGTTTCCCTGTTGATTTAGCAATTGGTTTCGGACCAGGTTTAAGAGCCATAACAGTTATCCTTTAAATGAACCGCCCCGGTTTTTGACGGAGGGTATTTTGTTTAAGTTAAGGGACATTGACGAATTGTTCGTCAAGCTGCTGATAATAGTTTGCCTCAACGTCAACCGGAAGTCTATATCCCAGCGTTTTCCCCAGGCTACACCATTCACTCCAATAGTGTGGCTTTTTTACTTCTCTTATCCCCCGGAAATCAGCATAAAATTTGGGCATAATATTCAAAAAAACTGAGTTTTCTGACGTCCGATTAACGGATAACCCCTCTGAAACCCGCATAAACACTAGAATTTTGTTGCCCTCCGTGGGCACCACAACCCTAACGGGTACAAAGCAGAAAGCCTTGAAAACATTGTATTTCAAGGCTTTTTTGTTGCCTGTTTTGGGCAACATTTTGCCATTTTTCTGGCATTTTTCCCTAGGCTCAGGACTCATTAAAGATAATTGATGGCATGTCGATAACTCCGTAATAGGAGGAAAGTGATGCGTCAACTTTATTATCTATCGCCCAAGCAAATGAATCGAATCCGTCCTTATTTTCCCC
>JAVBTJ010000044.1:0-4424 GCA_031556215.1 Oxalobacter sp. | reverse complement strand
TGACGGCAAGGCCAAAGCCAGGAGCAATGGCGACAGCATCGACGCGCCCGAACTGAAAGGCGGCACGGGCGTAGGCGAAATCGGCATCCGGATGCAGCCGGGATCAGACGAAAGGCTCACCCTGGATATTGGCCTGCAGGGGTATACCGGGCAGCGGGATGGCTGGAGTGGCGGGGCGATGATGCGCTACAAGTTCTGATTTGAGGTTGTTTCAGTGCAAAACGCCCCGAAATTCGGGGCGCTTTGCGTTTGGGGGCAGAAGTTCAGTTACATGAAGAATTCCGGCTCTTTTCTGACGCTGTTCTTTTCTGCGAATTTGGCGCCATATTCGATATATTCAAGCGAGTGAAATCCCTGAGCCTTTTCCGGGCAGACGGCAATACAGGCTGTGCAGGTAATGCACAGGTCAACGTCTTTGGTTTTGGGATTGTCAGGCGGAAGAGCGCCAACAGGGCATACGGAAGCACAAATGCCGCAAAGCGTGCAGTTGTCGTTGACCGTGGGCTTCATTGCCGGAACCCGGTACTCGCGATACGGGAACTGGCCTTTGACAGAAAGGGACGGGAGTGGCGTTTCCGGGAAGGCACGGAGTTTTTGCGAACACTGCCGGGCAAAGGTGGTAAGAGCCCTTTTATCCTGTGCATCGGGACGCCCCGTGGCAACCTGGGGATAAATGGAGTGCTGTGTGACGACAGCCGCAGCGCCAAGCAGGACAAAACCGTTTCTTTCCAGGATGTTTTTCAGTTCCAGCAGCGCATCCTCGTATTCACGGTTGCCGTAAGTGACGATAGCGATAGCCGGGGTGTTGTTGCCTTTCAGGTTGGCGAGTTTTTTGGCGCAGATATCCGGAATCCTGCCGGAAAAGACAGGCATGGCGACAATAGCCAACGTACTGGGCGGGATGATGGTTTCCTCATCCAGAGGATCCCACATCAGATTGTATTCATTTTTTTGTCCAAAGAAAGCTTTGCTGATTTCATCGACAACCGTCTTGGTTGTCCCTGCCGGACTGAAATAAATCTGCTCAATCGCATCATTCTGCATGCTGTTTTCCTTTTCTGAAATTGAAGGTTCCTGTTCTGGAGAGTTTACGCGATTTTGTTTTTCGGGTGAACAGGAAGCGATGGTATATCTTCCTTCAGGCCGCAAAAGGAGTCAACCGGATTGGGGGATGCCTGTGGCTTCTTTTGTAACAAAGGCGGGGATAGGTAAAAAATGACGGAAAATGTGATTCATGTATTGAAGAAAGTATAGAAACAGATATGATGAAAATATCTGCATCTGTTTTAACGGTAATCGCATTTTCGGGAGGTTCGTCATGTCGGGATGGAATTGGGATAATGAGGACGTCAGATCGCGGTTGGCGGTTCCCAAATCAGAAGCAGTTGCTGTTTATCTGAACCGTTTTGACCAGTTGATTATCCGTCAGCGGGGGGAAATGGGGGAAGAGGACAGCATGGTCATTGTTCCCGCAGGATATCGCGAAGCGCTGATCACTGCGATCCGCGATGCAAAAAAGCTGTAAAACGCAACAAGGAAGTCTGGAAGTCATCGCACGAAAGGGCGATTTTTTAAATTAAATAAAGGAGCGTTTCATCATGAAGAAAAGTATCAAAATGCTTATTACACTGCTGGCGGGTTTTTCCTTTGTCGTTTCCCCCGTTTTTGCAGCGCCTGGCGATAACGCCCAACCGGCAGAAGTAAAGAAAGAGGCTCCTCCGGTGCAAAAGCCAATCGACAAAGAACCAAATCAGCTCGACAAGGAGCAGAAAAAGCAGGACAAGGTAAACAAAAAAGAAGGCAAAAAACAGAAGAAAGACCAGAACAAGAAGCAAAAACCAAACAATAAAAAGCCAAAGAAGCAGGGAAAAGAGCCAAAAAAGTCCCAGAAAAAAAGCAACAAGAACCAGCAGGGCAAAAAAGGTAACAACAAAAACAAGTCCGCAAAAAAGGCAAACAACAACAATAACAACAAGCCTTATTACCAGTAAAAAGGGCAGGGCGGTGGTCAGGGATGTCCTGACCATGCTGTCCTGAAAAAAGGCTGCCTGCGCTGTGTTACAGGCAGCCCCCCTTGAGAGCAAAAGGCGCACACACGGCCCCCTTTATTCTTTCGCAACAGACGCCATCCGGATTCCGCAGGCAAGTTGAACCCTGATCCCAAACGCCGGACGACCGGGCAAGGCAGGCAAAGAAAAGGGGCGCACCAGAAAAGAGGGCCGCAGGAGCCTGCTGCCCTGAAAGGGCCAATATGGGGAAGTCAATCAGGCCGGTTACCTATACAGAAGAAGAAATCGACTGCATAGAACAGCATATTGAAAAGCATTTCGGTGCTTTTGAGCATGTGTTTCATGAGGTCGCCTCGCCGGGCATTCACGTGGATGTCTGCATTATCCCACCGGGCGAAACCAGGCCCTTTTATACTCTCGTCACAATGGGGATGGGCGCGCACAAAATGGCGGTGCCGGACAGCCTGAAGGGAAATAGCCTGGAACGCGCAGAACTGCTCATGACATTGCCGCCACAATGGCCTCTTGAGGACAGTGATGAGAAATGGTACTGGCCGATTCGCTGGCTGAAAATCCTGGCGCGGTTGCCCATTGATATGAATACCTGGCTGGGGTGGGGGCATACCATTCCCAATGGGGAGCCTTTTGCTGCAAATACCGGGTTATCCAGCATATTGCTGGTTGATCCCTATCCGGGCGAGGACAGCATGATCTGCCCGCTTCCCGATGGCGAAGCGGTTAATTTCTACCAGATGTTTCCCCTGTACGATGAGGAAATGGATTTCAAAAGGCAGTATGACGCGCAAAAACTGATATCCCTTTTCGGTAGTGATTTTCCGCATGTGCTGGATATCGGGCGCAGGAATTACGGCCTGTCTGTTGCTGCCAAAAAATTTGCCGTAACGGAGATTCGTCCCCTGATAGAGTGGGGGGGAGCCGAAGGCTGTTTTGCCACAGACCGTATCATGGTGGATGGTAGCAAGGTCGGGTTCATGTACCGGGAAAAACCGGAATATGAGGGTGACAGCGGATGGCGTTTTATGGCAGGTGATGAAACGGCAGAATATATGGATGCCCCTGAGCATTCCGGCATTTATATGCTCAATACGGTTGCCAATTACGACCCGGATATCATTGCCAACCTGCAGGTAAGCTATGGAACCGCCTTTTTCCGTAACGAAAAGGGAGAGTTCGAGAAGGATGACGACTGGACGCTGGAAGAGGATGACAAATAGTCAAAAACAACATTTGTTTGCAGAATTGACGGATTTCTTTGACGGATTTGCGGATTCTATACTACACTGCAAAATGGTCGGCTATTAAAAATAGCTGGTTTAGCAGTTTGTTTTCACACATATTGCACGCCCCCTGAATCCCACAATATATGTCACGCCAGATCGCTGAGGAAATTATCGAGCGAAGCCCTTCGGTCGCTATTCGCGTAACCGGCCCTGAAAACGGTTACACAACGCTTTTTGTTACTGAAAATATTTCTTCTTACGGTTACACCAAAGACGATTTTATTTCCGGAAAAATTCGCTGGATCGACATTGTCCATCCGGATGATCTCGAGATGGTTTCCGATGTGCTGCAAAAACGCCATGAAGAAAAAAAGGATCGTTTCAACATCGTTTACCGCGTCAAAAAAGCGGATGGCACATCTTTATGGGTGAATGACACGACAGTTGTCGAGCACGCTCTGGATGGAAAGATCGTGCATTACGACTGCATCATGCGGGATTACACCGACACGAAATCGAGAATCGCAAAAATTGAGGACAGCCTGAAACAAAAGGCTGTCCTGAACAATATCCTGCAAGGCATGCATGATGCCGACCTTGACCGGGCATTGCAGACCATCCTGGAAAAATCCGGGGACTACCTGGGTATCAGCCGCATTACGCTTTTTAAAAACAGCCGGAACCATACACGGTGCAAGGCGGCCAATGAGTGGTGCAACACGGGCATTTTGCCCCTTGCCGGACAGGATGTTATCCTGGACTATGAAAATGATTTGCCGGGTGTCATGTCAGCCCTGATGGAGTCCGATTCTATCATTGTCCATGCAGGAGACGATCAGAGTGTTTTTCCCAAAGAGCTTATGACGGAAGAGGGGGGCGGCGTAGCCCTGTTTCCCGTGCATGTCCAGGAAGAGCTTTTCGGTTTTCTCTGCTTTAACGAATGCATCAAAGACGGGGAATGGGATAACGACAAGATCGTTTTTCTGGAAAATGTGACCCGCCTGGTTTCCACAGCGCTTCTGAGAAAGCGTAACGAGCAGGTTATCACCAACATGGCCCTGACGGATCAGTTGACCGGCCTGCACAATCGCTACTACCTGGAAAAACGCCTGGATTATGTCGCTGCCAAGGCAAAAGAGATTACCCAGAGCGGCTATGTCCTCTTCATTGACAT
>JAVBTJ010000034.1:0-17916 GCA_031556215.1 Oxalobacter sp. | reverse complement strand
GGGGCAGAATGCTCTGGCACAGGTAAAGGCATTTGACGAAGCCCTCAAAGTCACCGGGCTGATCGACACCCAGCAGGATGGCACCGCAAAAGGCGGCATCCTCGCAGCCATTGCGAAAGTCCACCCGATCCCGGTTTACTTTATTGGTGTTGGTGAAAAAATTGAGGACCTGCAACCCTTTGTTGCAGAGGAATTTACAAGCGCCTTATTGAACTGATCCGCAAAAAATGTCTGCCATGATCGAATTTTCCGATGTCTCCCGCTTTTATCCGGGCGACATCACCGCCGTTGAACACATTACCTTCGCCATCCAGCCGGGGGAAATGGTCTTTCTGACAGGCCCGTCCGGCGCAGGCAAATCCACCCTGCTCAAAATGATCGCGGCAATAGAAAGGCCAGATGACGGCACCCTCACTGTCAACGGGCAGGATATCGGTAGCCTGCGCCCTGCGGGCATCGCCTCCCTGCGCCAGAACCTGGGGCTGGTTCTGCAACAGCAGGTACTCCTGCCGGACAGAACCATACTGGACAACGTCATGTTGCCCCTGGTCGTTACCGGAACAGCCCGCGCAGAAGCCGAAGCCCGCGCCAACGCCGCCCTGGACAAGGTTGGCCTGCAGGATCGCGCCTGGTTTCTTCCCCAGACCCTTTCCGGCGGAGAACAGCAACGCGTAGCCGTAGCGCGTGCCATCGTCAACAAGCCAAAAATCATCCTCGCAGATGAACCCACAACCAACCTGGACAGGGAAAGCGCCATCAAGGTCATTGACGCCATCCGTTTTTTCCAGTCGGCGGGCGTCACCTGCATTATCGCGACCCACGACGGCCAGCTTCTTGAACGCGCCAGCCGGGTCATTTACCTGAACCAGGGA
Source organism: Oxalobacter sp. (assembly GCA_031556215.1). Classification (GTDB taxonomy): domain Bacteria; phylum Pseudomonadota; class Gammaproteobacteria; order Burkholderiales; family Burkholderiaceae_D; genus Oxalobacter. Next base: position 17,044 of record JAVBTJ010000034.1, on the reverse strand, counting down.
CGACTGCTCAAATCCGAACAGCGTTCCGGACTTCGTGCGGGGAAACCATGAGCAACTGGTTCCGGCAGCATTTCTTTGCCATTGGCGACGCCTTTTCCCAATTACGGCGCGCCCCCGGCAATTATTTTTTCAACATCCTTGTCCTGTCCATGACCCTGGCGCTGCCCTTTGCCGGGATCACCCTCCTGGAAAACCTGCAAACCCTGACAGGCCGGATGGCAGTGGAACCGGAAATCAGCGTCTTTTTAAACGCCAGCGCTTCGCGTGATGACGCCCAGGCGCTTGCAGAGCCCATTCGCCGCATCCTCCATTCCGACGAACGCCAAAACCAGCTCATCTTCACCCCTAAAGAAAAAGCGCTGGAAATACTGCAACAGAAAGACGGCATTACCGACATCGTCAAAACACTGGGCAGAAACCCCCTTCCGGACGGATACCTCATCCGCATCGCCGGCAATGACGGCGATCCCCGCTTTGCCATGTACATTGAAAACATCGCCAAACAACTCGAAAAGCTGCCCAACGTCCAGAAAGTCCAGATTGATTCCGCCTGGATCAAGCGGCTGGCAGCTGCCGTCCGCGTTGTCCGCATGTGCATTCTCTTTTTGGGCATCACCTTGGGCATCGTCGTCATTGCCGTCATCTTCAACACCATCCGCTTGCAGGTACTGACCCGGATTGACGAAATCACGCTCACCCGGATGGTGGGCGCTACCCGCGCCTACATCCGCCGGCCCTTTTATTACACCGGCATCCTGCTCGGACTCTTTTCTGGCATGCTGGCGCTGGCTATCGTCATCCTGTCGCTGCATCCCCTGAATAACGTCATAGCCGACCTGGCACGACTTTACGCGTCCGATCTCCACCTCTCCCCGCCCAACCTGCCCGTCTGCATCGCCCTCCTTTTCGGCAGCGCGGCTTTGGGCTGGATAGGTGCATTGTTCTCCGTTAACCGCCACCTGAGCCGTATGAACTAAACCGCTGATTTGGCGGGTTTTGCGAACGAATTGCTGCGCTCCGTGCGCCTTGCTCTTCATCTCGCAAAACCCGCCAAATCAGCGGTTTGAGGCAGCACATTTATTGCGCTGCCTCAAACCGGAAAACCACCTCTCTTTAGCACTCTCCGCCAAAGAGTGCTAAAATAGATCCAATGGAAAAACAAATTTATTCACTCAAAGTGGAAAAAGTGAAGGGGGAAGTATGACCGCAACGTCTGCACTGATGCCGACGGCTAATCATTCTTTGGCTCTCGGTTTTACCGCTCCATTGGGTAATATCGAAGCCTACATAGCAGAAGTAAACCGTCTGCCCATGCTGTCTCACGAACACGAGACAGATTTAGCCAAACGCTATCGCGAAAACAATGACCTGGCAGCCGCACAGGAACTGGTGTTGTCACACCTACGCCTTGTGGCGTCCATCGCACGGGGTTACCTGGGCTACGGCCTTCCCCATGCCGACCTGATCCAGGAAGGCAACATCGGCCTCATGAAAGCCGTCAAGCGTTTTGACCCGGAAATGGGCGTGCGCCTCGTATCCTATGCCATTCACTGGATCAAGGCCGAGATTCACGAGTACATCCTGAAAAACTGGCGCATGGTCAAGGTAGCGACCACCAAAGCCCAGCGCAAGCTTTTCTTCAACCTGCGCAGCCACAGGAACGGCAACGAGACCATGAACGACGCTCAGATAGATTCACTGGCGCAAAAACTCAACGTCAAGCGGGAAGAAGTACTGGAAATGGAAACGCGCATGAATGGCCGCGACGTCGCGCTGGAACCACCGGCAGACGATGACGAAGAAACCTTCGCGCCGATATCCTACCTCTCGTCCGAAGAAAACGAGCCGACACGTATTCTGGAAAGCATGGAAGCAGAGCGCCTTCAGTCCGAAGGGCTTGAAGAAGCCCTGCAAAAGCTGGACGCCCGCTCCCGCCGCATCATCGAAGCTCGCTGGCTCGCCAGCGATGATGGTTCGGGCGCGACCCTGCACACCCTGGCAGAAGAATTCGGCGTATCTGCCGAACGCATCCGCCAGATCGAAACCGCTGCCATGAAAAAAATGAAAACCGCGCTGGTCGCTTACAAATAACCCGCATCCCCATGCCAAAAAAAAGGCGCTTCGTGCGCCTTTTTTCTTTATCCCCGCCTGAAAAAATGAACCGGAAACTCCGGATCCTGCTCTTTTTCCGGATGAAAACAAAAGGCATGCCCGTAAATAACCTCAAATGGCAGATGAATCCGCCCATCCACCTCCCTTTGGCTTTCCAACCCTTCCAGCAAACGCCCGTACGCCTTCTTCCCCAACAGCCCCCGCCTGCGCGCATGCAGCACATTCCCCCCGAAAGCACGCACATCCGACAGCAGTTTTTCCACCCCTTCATATGTCACGTGGATAATCTCCCTGTCCAGGACAGGAGAGACAAAACCCACTTTCACCATGCTGTCACCCAGATCATGCATTTCCATGAACGGCAAAACAGACTCATATCCCTCCACCTGACGGAATGCCTCCCGCAGCGGAGAAAACGTCTCCGGGCCGAAACAGGAAAACATCAGCAGGCCGTCGCTGTGCAGCACCCGTTTCCACTCAGCAAAAACAGACAACGGTTCCGGGTGCCAGTGCAGGGCAAGATTGCTCCACAGCATCCCGACACTGCCTGAGATCAACGGCAATCGCCCAAAATCCGCGCAAACCGCCTGCATCCCGGCATCCTCATGGCGCAGCATCGCCTCAGACGCATCAACGCCCATAACCAGCGCACGGGGAAAACGCGCCTGCAACAAAGACAAATCCGCCCCCTCGCCGCACCCGGCATCCAGAACCGTTTCGGGATCGGTTTTTATCATGGCAAGACGCTCGTGCATCCTGTCCGCAATTTCCCGGCGCAGGAAAGCCGAATCCGCCACGCCTGCAGGAAAGGCAAAGCGCTTTTTGACCCGCAAAAGATCAATCATTCCGGGCAAGACAGCAGACAGTTCAGAAGCAAAAGGCATGGATAAAAAAGAAAATGCGATAATGTGAACAAGTTTATACCTGAAAAAAATCCGGCGAATCGCATCGCCGCCCCGCTTTCGACATGTTACCAACACTCCGGGAAAAAACCGCAAAACTGGCAAGCCGCCTTGCACGCGCCCTGCCGCACTTTTGCGTATTGTGTCACAACACCAGCCCGTCAAACCTGTGCGATACCTGCCGGAACCGTTATTTTACCGACAATCGCCCCCGCTGCCGGGGCTGCGCCCACCCGCTGCCCGAAAGCCCGAACGATGCCCTGCTTTGCGGCACCTGCCTCAAAGCCCCGCCCCCCTTTGACCGGATCATCGCCGCAGCGGACTATATGCCGCCCGTTGACCAGCTTGTCCAGTCATTCAAATTCGGCGGCAACCTCGCATTGGCCCCGCTTTTCGCGCGCCTGCTGGAGCAGGCCATGCAAAAGCACTATCCGGAAAACCAGCCCTTGCCCGACTGCCTTTTACCTGTCCCGTTAGCCGAAAAGCGGCTGACAACACGCGGATTCAACCAGGCACTTGAAATAGCCCGCCCGCTTTCCCGGCTACTTGGCATACCCATTCTCCCGAACGGCGTTTACCGCATCCGCGAAACCGTGCCACAGACCACCATCACCCTGAAAGAACGCCACAAAAACATGCAAAAAGCCTTTGCCATCAATGACGCCTTCCGGGAAAAAATACAGGGCAGGCACATTGCCATCGTCGACGATGTTTTGACAACAGGCGAAACCATGGGCGAACTTGCCCGCATACTCAAACAGGCCGGAGCCGCCCATATCAGCGGCCTGATTTTTGCCCGAACCCCCATTTGACCATTTAAAAAATCATGTTCCACGTCGTCCTTGTCGAACCCGAAATCCCCCCCAACACAGGCAACATCATCCGCCTTTGCGCCAACACCGGCGTGCAGTTGCACCTGATCGAGCCACTGGGATTTCCGCTGGAAGACGCAAAAATGCGCCGCGCGGGGCTGGATTACCACGAATTCGCCACCATGAAAGTCTACCGGAACTGGCCCGACTTCATCACCCGGAACCAGCCGGACAGCAGCCGGATGTTTGCCATGACGACACATGGCTCGGCCCCCTTTGCCCATACCGCTTTCAAACCGGGCGATTTCTTCATCTTCGGCTCCGAAACCAAAGGACTGGCAACCGACCTGCGCGAGAGCTTCCCGCCATCACAGCGCATCCGCCTCCCCATGCGCCCACACAACCGCAGCCTCAACCTTTCCAACAGCGTCGCCATCGTGGTATTCGAAGCATGGCGGCAAAACGGCTTCGACGGTGCAGTCTGACATAAAAAAACCGGCTGCACCCGGCAACCGGTTTTTGAACCAGTTAACCCGGATCACCCCCCAAAGAAATCCCTCACCTTCTGCCCAAACGACTTATCCTGCGGTGAATGCTTTTCGCCCCCCTCAATAACCAGCTTGTCGAACTCCCTCAGCAATTCCTTCTGCCTGTCCGTCAGCTTCACCGGCGTCTCAATCGCCACGTGGCAGAAAAGATCACCCGGCTTGCCCGTGCGGATACCCTTGATACCCTTGCTTCGCAGGCGGAAAATCTTCCCGGTCTGCGTGCCTTCCGGGATATTGAAAGACACCTTGCCGTCCAGCGTCGGCACTTCAATATCGCCGCCCAGCGCCGCGCGGGCAAATGAAATCGGCACCTCGCAGTGCAGGTCATCTCCCTCGCGCTGGAACACCGGATGCTCCCGGATGCGGATTTCCACATACAGGTCGCCCGGCGGCCCGCCATTCGCGCCCGGCTCGCCGTTTCCCGAAGAACGGATACGCATGCCGTCATCAATACCCGCCGGAATCTTCACTTCCAGCGTCTTGTTGCGCTTGACCCGGCCTACGCCGTGGCACTGGAGACAAGGCTCCTTGATCGTTTTGCCCATCCCGTTACAGGTCGGGCAGGTCTGCTGGATATTGAAAAAGCCCTGCTGCATGCGAACCTGGCCCGAACCATCGCAGGTCTTGCAGGTTTCAGGCGAGGTTCCGGGCTTCGCGCCGGAGCCGCTGCAAACATCGCAAATATCCCATGACGGCACGCGGATCATCTTTTCCGCGCCCGCGGCAGCCTCTTCCAGCGAAATATCCAGGTTGTAACGCAGGTCTGCGCCACGGTACATCTGCGGCCCGCTGCTGCGCGGATGGCTGCGCCCCGTGCCGAAAATATCCCCGAAAATATCGCCAAACGCATCGGCAAAACTGCCAGCGCCCGCCCCCGCATTCCGGAAGCCGCCACCCATATTCATATTGGGGTCAACCCCGGCATGGCCAAAGCGGTCGTAAGCCGTGCGCTTTTCCTCATCGGAAAGCATCTCGTAGGCTTCCTTCACCTCCTTGAACTTGCCCTCTGCCGTCTTGCTGTCGGGATTGCGGTCAGGATGGTACTTCATCGCCAGCTTGCGATAAGCCTTCTTGATCTCATCTTCCGATGCCGTCTTGGGGACACCCAGTATTTCGTAAAAATCGCGTTTTGACATGTCGTTTCACATTATCCAGTTACCTCCGGCAAACCCTTTTCGCCGGATAAATATCCGCCTGATTTATCAGGCAGAAAGCCGGATCAGGGACTCATCCCTGATCCGGCGTCGCAAAGCCTGTCAGATGCTTATTCGCTCTTTGCGTCTTTTCCGCCTTCCTTCACTTCCTTGAACTCCGCATCAACCACATCCGGCTCCTGCTGCTCGCCTGCAGCCTGCGCACCGGCTTCGCCTGCGGCGGCACCAGCCTGCTGCGCCTGCATATCGGCGTACATCTTTTCACCCAACTTTTGCGCTGCCGTGGAAAGAGCCGATATTTTAGCGTCAATGGCCTCCTTGTCGTTTTCCCGCAGGGTATCCTCAAGCTCCTTGATGGCATTCTCGATCGCTTCCTTCTCGGCAGCTTCCAGCTTGTCGCCATACTCCGTCATCGACTTTTTCGTCGAATGCAACAGCCCGTCGCCCTGGTTGCGGGAATCCGCCAGTTCACGCATCTTGTGGTCTTCAGCGGCATTCAGTTCCGCATCCTTCACCATCCGCTGGATTTCCTCCTCGGTCAGGCCCGAATTCGCCTTGATCGTGATCTTGTTTTCCTTGTTGGTGGCCTTGTCCTTGGCGCTGACATTCAAAATACCATTCGCGTCAATATCAAAAGTCACCTCGATCTGCGGCATGCCGCGCGGAGCAGAAGGAATTCCCTCCAGGTTGAACTCGCCCAACCCCTTGTTGCCGACGGCCATTTCACGCTCGCCCTGGTATACCTTGATCGTCACCGCAGGCTGGTTATCTTCCGCTGTGGAGAAAACCTGGCTGAACTTGGTCGGGATCGTCGTATTCTTCTGGATCATCTTCGTCATCACGCCACCCAGGGTTTCAATACCCAGAGACAGCGGCGTCACGTCCAGCAGCAGCAGGTCGGTACGGTCGCCCGAAAGCACCGAACCCTGCAACGCGGCACCCACCGCAACCGCCTCGTCCGGGTTCACATCCCGTCGCGGATCCTTTCCGAAAAACGCCCGAACCTTGTCCTGCACCATCGGCATCCGGGTCATGCCGCCCACCAGGATAATATCGTTGATATCCTCTGCCTTGAGACCGGCATCCTTCAGCGCCACCTTGCATGGCTCAATCGTCCGGTCGATCAGTTCCTCCACCAGCGATTCCAGCTTCGCGCGGGTCAGGCGGACATTCAGGTGAAGCGGCGTACCGTTATTCATGGCGATATACGGCTCGTTCACCTCCGTCTGCTGCGCGGAAGACAGCTCGATCTTCGCACGTTCCGCAGCCGCCTTGATCCGCTGCAATGCAATCGGATCCTTCTTCAGGTCAAGGCCATTCTGCTTCTTGAACTCCTCCAGGATGAACTCAATCATGCGCTGGTCAAAATCCTCGCCGCCCAGGAAAGTATCGCCATTGGTGGAAAGCACCTCAAACTGCTTGTCGCCGTCCACATCCGCAATCTCGATGATCGAAATATCAAACGTACCGCCGCCCAGGTCATACACCGCGATCTTGCGGTCGCCCTTGCCAGCCTTGTCCAGGCCAAAAGCCAGCGCAGCCGCTGTCGGCTCATTGATAATGCGCTTCACATCCAGCCCCGCAATGCGGCCTGCGTCCTTCGTCGCCTGGCGCTGCGCGTCGTTAAAATAAGCCGGAACCGTAATCACCGCCTCGGTCACTTCCTCACCCAAGTAATCTTCCGCCGTTTTCTTCATCTTGCGAAGCACCTCGGCAGAAACCTGCTGCGGCGCGAGGCGCTTGTTGTCCAGCACCGAAACCCACGCATCGCCATTGTCCGCCTTCACGATGGAAAACGGCATCAGGCCGATATCCTTCTGCACTTCCTTCTCGTCATAACGGCGACCGATCAGTCGCTTGATCGCAAAAAGCGTATTCTTCGGGTTCGTCACCGCCTGGCGTTTCGCCGCAGCGCCCACCAGCGTTTCTCCATCTTCCTGGTACGCAATAATGGACGGCGTCGTGCGAGCGCCCTCCAGATTTTCGATCACGCGGGACTGCCCGCCCTCAATAACCGACACGCAGGAATTGGTCGTTCCCAGGTCAATACCAATAATTTTTCCCATCTTCTTTCCTTTCAAACCGATTTCTTTATATCCGGGCAGGTCTTTGGCCTATCCAGTCAATTTTTTCACTGATTCCTATATGGTGTCGAGTTCCGTGGTTTCAAGATCATTTTGACGCCGCCACAATCACAACAGCAGGCCTCAGCAGGCGATCCGCCAGCATATAACCCTTTTGCAGTACCTCCACCACCGTATTGGCCGCCTGATCCGACGGCACCATTGAGATAGCCTGGTGTTTCGCGGGGTCGAGCTTTTCCCCCTTTTCCGGGATAACCGCCACCAGCCTGTTTTGCTCAAACACCTGCGTCAGTTGCCGTAGCGTGGCCTCCACCCCTTCCTTGATCGACTCCACCGAAAGCGCATCCACCTTCAGGCTCATTTCCAGACTGTCTTTCACCGCCAGCATGGACTGCGCAAAGCCTTCCACAGCAAACTTGTGCGCCTTGGTCACCTCTTCCTGTGCGCGGCGGCGGATATTTTCAGACTCGGCCTTGGCCCGCAAAAAAGCCTCCCGCATTTCGGCGGCTTTTTCCTCCGCCCTTGCCAGTTGCTCCTCAAGAGAGAGCACCTCCGTTACCGGTTCTTCAGATGAAACGACCGTTTCATCAAGAGTGCCGTCATTCTGTTTACCAGATGACGCCTTCTCTTTATTGTCGTCCTGCACGATTTCCTCCAGATCAAAACGTAAGCAATTCCTGCTAATTGGGGACGCCCTTCCGCTTTTCAAGCGTTTTTTTCAGGAAAAATTAAAACTTGTCATTCACCTGCGAAAAGCCGGTGACATCTTCGCGTTTTCCCACATACGCGGCTTCGTGGGATTCAAAGGTGTTGTGTGCGACCTTGATGCCGGTTTCTCGGGTGAAATTATCCAGCACTTCCCCTGGGATGTAGTCAGGCCAGTCGTAAACGACGACCTGCCCTTTTCCGGCTGCATGGGCGCCTTTTAATCCGAAGAAGAAGCACAGTACAAAAAGGCCGAAAAGCCAGGCTGCAGGATGAAAAAAATCGATAATCCGGGAAGCGATGATTTTTGCACCGAATTGGGCATTACGCGCCACTAAATGCCCCGGACGCACGCATTTCCGCCCGAAAAAACTGGAGATTATCTGCTAGGCAAACAAAAAAGAGAGGGGGGAAATCACTCCGCCAGCATTTCACGCGCATGCTGGCGCGTTGTCGCGGTGATCTCAACACCACCCAGCATCCGGGCGATTTCCTCGACACGCGCTTCGTCGGTAAGCTGCACAATGCGGGAAACCGGATGATCCGTTTTTTCCGATCCCGTCTTGCTGACCTGGAAATGGGTCGCGGCCTGGCTGGCCACCTGCGGAAGGTGCGTCACGCACAATACCTGGTGTTCGCTGCCGAGTTTTTTCAGAAGACGCCCAACCACTTCGGCTACGCCGCCGCCGATCCCGCTGTCCACTTCGTCGAAAATCAACGTGGGCGTTTCTGTTGCGGCAGAGGTAATCACGGAGATGGCAAGGGCAATGCGCGCCAGTTCGCCGCCGGAGGCGACTTTGGCAAGGGGGCGCAGTGGCGACCCCGCGTGGCCCGCCACCATGAATTCAACCTGCTCCAGCCCGTGCAGACCGGGAGACGCGGCATTCAGCCTGACGGCAAACTGCCCACCAGCCATGCTGAGGCTTTCCATCGTCTCCGTTACCGCCTGCCCGAGCGACTCGGAAGCCGCTGCGCGTTTTTTGCCGAGGCACTTTGCCGCCGCCATATAATCGGCTTCCGCCTTTTCTGCCGCTTTTTGCAGTGCCTCCATATCCTGCGCTTCGGAAAGCGCCTGCAAACGGGTACGCAGTGCATCCAGTTCCGCTGGCAAATCTTCCGGCATGACGCGGTATTTCCGGGCGGCGGAATGCAGGGCGTCCATCCGGGCTTCCACCTGGCGCAGGCGTTCCGGATCCAGATCCACGCGGGAAAGGTAATCCCGCAGCAAATACCCGGCTTCCTGCAACTGGATGCGCGCGGAATCAAAGAGTTCAACCGCAGGCAAAAGCCCTTCGTCTATTTCTGCCAGCCGGAAAAGCTTTTGCTGCATGGCATAAAGGCGCGACAGCATCGGCATGTCAGATTCGGAAATTTCCGCCAGCGCCTCTTCGACACCACCCATCAGGCTGGCGGCATTCGCCAGGCGACTGTGGCTGCTGCTGACTTCCTGCCATTCATCCGGCACTGGCTGCAATTTTTCCAGTTCTTCCACCTGCCAGGTCAGGCGTTCTTTTTCTTCCAGAAGCCCTTTGGCATTGGACTCGGCCTCCCGACAACGCGCATGCAGATCCTGCCAGGAACGGTAACAGGCAGCCACCTCGTCCAGTTCTTTCTGCAAACCGGCATGGCGATCCAGCAGCATGCGCTGCCCGTCCATCTTCAAAAGAGACTGATGGGCGTGCTGTCCGTGAATATCAACCAGCCGTTCGCTTAACTCCCGCATCTGCGCGGCGGTGGCCTGGGCGCCGTTGATAAATCCCCGTGAACGGCCTGAAGCGTCAATCACGCGCCGCAAAAGAACCACGCCGTCTTCGGTGTCGATTTCATTTTCTTTAAGCCAGGCACTGGCCGCTTCAGTGAGGGAAAATTCCGCGCTGATTTCCGCCCGAGCCGCACCATCCCGGATCACGCCCGGCTCGGCTCGGCTGCCCAGCGCCAGTTCCAGGGCATCAATCAGGATGGATTTGCCCGCCCCGGTTTCGCCCGTCAACGCGGAAAACCCTTTCCCGAACTCCAGTTCCAGGGAATCCACGATCACGAAATCACGAATGGAAAGGGCTGAAAGCATGATGAATGCGTGTTATATCCTGTCAGGGAAGCGGATTGCCGGAGCAGTCCGCGCCCGCGTTATTTTTTCTCCCGCTGCGCGACTTCACCCCAGTGCAGTTTGTTTCGCAGGGTGTCGTAGTAACTCCAGCCCGGCGGATGCAGGAAGGTGATGGTATTGGAAGACCGCTGTATTACAATGCGGTCGCCCAGACGCTGGCTGGCAAACGACTGTGAATCATAATTCACGCTAGGCTGGTTGGCCTCGATCAGTTCAACGACGATCTCACTCGTATCCGGCACGACAATCGGCCTGTTGGAAAGGGAGTGCGGCGCAATGGAGACAACGACAATCCCGCCCAGGTTGGGGTGCATCATCGGGCCGCCTGCCGACAGCGAATAGGCGGTTGACCCGGTGGGCGTCGAGATAATCAGCCCGTCGGAACGCTGCTGGTACATGAAGTGGCCGTCCACCTGCACCTTCAGGTCGATCATGCCGGAACCGCCGCCACGGCAGATGACAATGTCGTTAAAAGCAGTTGCCTGGTAAATGGCCTCGCCGTCGCGGATAATGGCCCCTTCAATGAGGAAACGCGACTCGGAAACGTATTTCCCCTGCAACATCTGCTCAAGCACTGCCAGCATCTGATCCAGCGAAATGTCGGTCATGAAGCCAAGGCGCCCCTGGTTGATACCGATCAGGGGAACGGTATAGGGGGAAAGCTGGCGGGCGATGCCGAGCATCGTGCCGTCTCCGCCGATCACGATGGCGGCAGCCGCTTTCGTGCCGATATCTTCAATGTTCATGGGCGTGACTTCATCAAACGGTACATTCATCGCCGTCTGTGACTCATACACCACGATATAACCGGCCTGGTCAAGGAAATCTGCGACCTGTTTCATTGAATCCAGGATGCTTTCAGTATAAGACCGGGAAACGAGTGCAAAAATTTTTTTCGGGGACATTTTCAATAAAAGGGGTTGTGGTTCGCACAGCCTTCAGGGTACACCAAAACCCCTTCTTTTACCCGGCTCCTTCAGGAAAAAAATCATGCATCCTGATTAACCGTTATCAGCAGTTTCCTATTGAATAGGTGCATAACCTTGCCTACAATACGCTGATGCAACTCGAACCACGCGCAAAAATCCTGCTGAAAACGCTGATAGAACGATATATTGCCGAAGGGCAGCCGGTCGGGTCACGCGCGCTTTCCCGGCTTTCCAGTCTGGAAATCTCTCCGGCAACGATCCGCAATATCATGGCAGACCTGGAGGAGATGGGCTTTGTCTCCAGCCCGCATACTTCCGCTGGCCGGATTCCCACGCCAAAGGGCTTCCGCATTTTTGTCGATACGCTCCTGACGGTTCAGCCCATCAGCGAAACCGTCGTTGAATCCAATATCCAGAACCGCCTCCAGATCGGGCGTCCGCAGAAAATCATCGCCAATGCCGCGCAGATGCTTTCTTCGCTATCGCAATTTGCCGGTGTCGTGCTGGCGCCCCGGCGTGAATTCGTTTTCCGGCAAATTGAATTTCTGCGCCTTTCGGAAAAGCGCATCCTGCTGGTTATTGTCTCGCCCGGCGGCGATGTCCAGAACCGGCTGTTGCTGACAGATTCGGATTACACGCCCTCCCAACTGGTTGAGGCGGCCAATTACATCAACCGCAACTACAGCGGCCTGCGGCTGGATGAAATCCGCATGCGGCTGTCTGAAGAATTGCGGGAACTGCACCAGGATCTGTCCAAACTCATGGCGGCCGCTATCGAGGCCAGCGACGACGCCTTGTCGGAAGACAGCGAGGATGTCGTGATTTCGGGGGAAAAAAATCTCCTGGGCGTTTCCGACCTGACTTACGACATGTCGTCCTTAAGGCGGCTTTTTGACCTGTTTGAGCAAAAAACTGAACTGATGAAGCTGCTGGATGTGTCCAGCAAGGCATCCGGCGTGCAAATCTATATCGGCGGGGATTCCACGCTGGTTCCGATGAACGACATGAGCATTGTCACCGCCCCTTACCAGGTCAACGGCGATATTGTCGGTACGCTTGGCGTCATCGGTCCGACACGAATGGAATACCATCGGGTTATCCCGATTGTGGATATTACGGCACGTCTGTTATCCAGCGCGCTCAGCAGCCCGGAACACCAGGGAATCCCTGAAAAACGGGATTTGTGAGATGAAGTGCAAGGAAAACGGCACAGTAAGCGCGGCACATCTTGAGATAGACAAGCTTGCGAGCACCGCGTAACACAGCCGTTCGCTCACAAATCCCGTTTTTCAGAAGTTCCCCAGATCAGGAACGATACTGATTGATTTCGTTGCGGGTCTTTTCCGCCACCCGGCGGGAAGCCTTTGCAAATACTTCATTGTCATCGACACCGGCATACAGGATGGCGCGGGATGAGTTAATCATCATGCCCCTGCCGTCCGGCGTCCTTCCTGCGGCTACCGTTGCCTGGATGTCGCCCCCCTGTGCGCCGATGCCCGGCACCAAAAGCGGCATGGTGCCGATAATCTCCCGGACTGCCGCCAGTTCCTGCGGAAAGGTTGCGCCCACAACCAGGGCACACTGACCGTTGGTATTCCATTTTTCCGCGACAAGTCGCGCGACATGCTGGTACAACGGCACCTGCCTGCCGTTTTCATCCACGGGCAGAAACTGCAAATCGGAGCCACCCGGATTGGAAGTGCGGCACAGGACGATAGCCCCCTTTTCCTTGTACTGGAGATAGGGTTCAACCGAATCAAATCCCATGTAGGGGCTGAGGGTCACGGCATCCGCCTTGTAGCGCTCGAACACTTCACGAGCATACTGCTCTGCCGTGGCGCCGATATCCCCGCGCTTGGCATCCAGTATCAGCGGGATATGCGGACAGGTTTCCCGGATATAGGCGCAAACCGCCTCAAGCTGTTCTTCGGCTCTTTCGGCATGGAAATAGGCAATCTGCGGCTTGAAAGCGCAGACCATGTCCGCCGTTTCATCAATCACGGCCTTGCAGAAGGAAAAAATGGCATCCGGTTTTCCCTGAAGATAGGCTGGAAACCGCTTGGTGTCCGGGTCAAGCCCAACACACAAGAGCGAGTTATTGGCCTGCCAGGCAACATTCAGTTTTTCCAAAAAAGTCACAGTGCATTCTCCAGGAACAAAGTGTATATTGTAACGCGTGAACCCCTAGTTTCTCTAGACTTGTTGACACGATGAATTCCCTGTCCGGCAAAGATATTCTCCTGCTTGTTGCCCTTACGCTCTTCTGGGGGCTGAACTGGCCTGTGATGAAATTCGGCGTCACCCATATTCCGCCGGTGACTTTCCGTGTCATGGGCATGTCCTGTTCGCTGCCGGTCATGTGGCTGATAGCCCGCAGGATGAATGAATCCATCGCCATCCCGAAAAAACACCTCCCTGCGCTGGTCAGCCTGGCGGTTTCCAATGTCTTTCTCTGCCAGACGCTCATGATTATCGGCGTGAAGATGCTGTCTTCCGGACGCGCCGCCATCCTCTGCTACACCATGCCGATATGGGCCGTCATCTTTTCCTGCGTTCTCTTCAGGGAAAAACTCACCCGGCCTGCGCTCTTTGGCATCCTTTGCGCGGCGGCTGGCGCGTTGCTCCTGCTTTCCGGCGAATTTTCCGCCCTGTCCAGCAGTTCAACCGGCGTTCTTATCATGCTGGCGGCGGCGGCAATCTGGGGATACGGCACCGTCCAACTCAAACGCAAGCTGATTCCCATTCCCACCAGCGCCCTGACTTTCTGGATGATTGCGATGAGCGCTGCAGCCATGTTCATCGTTTCGCTGATTCTTGAACCAGGTTCATGGCACATGCCCGAATCCCTCGAATGGGCCGCCATCCTGTATAACGCCATTTTCGTTTTCGGCATCGCTGCCACCATCTGGAACAAGATGGCGCGCACGCTGCCGCCAGTGGCATCCAGCCTGTCTGTCATGATGGTGCCGGTTGTCGGCGTTTTTTCGGGTTCCTGGCTTTTGTCCGAAACCCCGCACTGGCAAGATTATGCTGCTATGCTGTTGATTCTGGCTTCAATGAGTGCCGTTCTCCTGAAACCGGGAAAGCCGCCCCGCAAATAGATGATTTAACTTGTTTGTTCTGAGGATGACATGAAAAAACTATTCAACTGCCTGATAATCGCCGCCGCTACCCTTCTTCTCAGTTCCTGCGGCTACAACCAGTTCCAGCAGAAAGATGAAACCGTCAAGGCCGCATGGGCGGAAGTGCTAAACCAGTACCAGCGCCGGGCCGACCTCATTCCCAACCTGGTCAACACCATCAAGGGCTACACCCAGCACGAGAATGAAACCCTGGTTGAAGTCACCAAAGCCCGTTCCGCCGCCACCAGTTTCCAGATCACGCCGGAAGTGCTGAATAATCCCGAATCCTTCCAGAAGTTCCAGCAACTTCAGGGCACGCTGACCTCGGCGCTTTCCCGCCTGATGGCCGTATCGGAGCGTTATCCCGACCTGAAAGCCGATGAGCGCTTCCGCGACCTGCAAACCCAGCTTGAGGGAACGGAAAACCGCATTACGGTAGCGCGGCAGCGTTATATCCAGGCGGTAGCCGACTACAATGTCCTGGCACGCAGCTTCCCATCAAACATTACCGCAATGGTACTGGGTTACAAGCAGAAAGCTTCCTTTACCGTTGAAAACGAAAAAGCCATTTCGACAGCCCCTGCCGTCAATTTTGGCAAGTAGCGCCTGACCCGCAATGCTGCGCCGTACCTTCTTTCGCCTGCTGGCCCTGCTGCTTTTTTGCCTGTGCGCAACCAGCACGGCGCAGGAACGGGTGGCAGTACCGCCGTTGCAGCACCGGGTGACCGATCTCGCCGGGATGCTCACGCCGGACGAAAAAAATGCGCTTGAAAACACCCTGAAGGAATACGAAGAGAAAAAGGGCAGCCAGATCGCCATTCTGCTGGTCAACAGCACCGCGCCGGAAAGCATCGAACAATACAGTATCCGGGTTGTCGATGACTGGAAACTGGGCAGGAAAGGCATTGATGACGGCGTGTTACTGCTGGTTGCCAAAGACAATCCACCCTCGCTTTCCCGCCTGCGTATTGAAAGCGGACGCGGCACCGAAGGCGTCCTGACCGATATTCGTTCCCGCCGCATTCTCCAGGACGTAATTGCGCCTTACTTCCGGAAAAACGATTTTTACGGCGGCCTCTCTGCTGGTGTGAACGCCATCATCGCCACCTTGAACCAGGAGGAATTTGCGCCGCCCGCCCGGAATGAAAAAGAGGGGTCAGGCATCGGATCGTGGATTCCCCTCCTTTTCATGCTGGTCTTCTTCTTTCTCGTCATCCGGGCGCGAAGACGCCGTGACCTGTTAAGCGGTTTCATCCTGGGCGACAGTCTCAGAAGATATGGCCGCCATGACGATGACGACCGCTTTGGCGGCGGCGGATTCGGTGGCGGGGGTTTTGGCGGCGGCGGAGGCGGCTTCTCCGGCGGTGGCGCGTCCGGGAACTGGTAAAGGAGTCTTTATGAATCGCTTCTTCAAACACCTTCTCACAACCCGGGCGGCGGCTCGCCGCGCCTTCCCCGCGCAATCACTCAAAGCTATTGAAAACCGCATTGTCGAGGGCGAAAAATCGCACCGGGCAGAAATGCGCGTCATTATCGAATCGGCGCTGCCAATGGAGGCCATCCGGGAAAAAACCACCCCGCGGAAGCGCGCACTGGATCTCTTCGGGCGTTACCGGATATGGGATACCGAAGACAACTGCGGTGTCCTCATTTACATCAATCTCGCCGACCGCCAGGTTGAAATCGTGGCAGATCGCGGCATTGCCGGAAAAATCCCCCCGGCAGAATGGGATAACACCTGCAAAACCATGACCAGCGGTTTTGCACAGGGCCGCTTTGAAGAAAGCACCCTTGACGCCCTCTTCACCATCAACCGTCTGCTCACACAACATTTCCCCCTGACCGGCTCACGCGAAAACCAGCTACCCGACAACCCGGTACTCCTGTAAGGAAAAGCGAATCAGCTAAAACGGCGCTTGCCACAAGCAGTACTGCATTTTGGTACCATAATAAACATGAAGCGCAAATACCAAATCACGCTTGCAAAAATATACAGTCGCCCGACAAACGGGAGTATCAAGTGGGTTGATATTGAATCCTTATTTTCCCATCTTGAAGCCGAGATCGAAGAACGGGAAGGCTCACGAATCAGCGTTACGTTGTTTGGCATAGCTAAAGTCTTTCACAGTCCGCATCCATCACAGGATACAGATAGATAAGGGCGCTGTTGCTGCTATCAGAAAATGGCTTGAGGAAAACGGAGTAAGACCATGAAGAATATGATGACGATTGACGGTCAAAAAGCCGTAATACAGTACGATCCGGATATTGAAATGTTCCGGGGGGAGTTTATCGGCCTTTCCGGCGGCGCGGATTTTTATGCCTCCGATATTGAGGGATTAAAGCAGGAAGGACGGCAATCCCTCAAAGTTTATTTAGCCGTATGCAAGGAAAAAAATATTGCGCCTTATAAATCATTCTCGGGAAAATTCAATCTTCGGCTATCATCTGAATTGCATGCAGCAGCCGTGACCGCCGCAGCGGCACAGGGTAAAAGCCTGAATGAATTTATTGTCGGGGCAATACAGGAAAAAACACACCCGCCCCATTAATTTTCCATCTTCCCCAA
>JAVBTJ010000060.1:0-3992 GCA_031556215.1 Oxalobacter sp. | reverse complement strand
ACACCCAGGCCATCGGCGTACATGTTGCCCAAGGCAGAGTAGGCAATGTCCATATTTTGGTCTGCCGCTTTTTGATACCAGAACAAGGCTTTTTTGTAATCTTGCCGTGTACCTTTACCCAATCTGTACGCCGTAGCGAGATTGTATTGTCCTTCATCGTAACCTTGTTCAGCGGATTTCTTGAACCATTCAAAGGATTTTTGATCATCGCGAAGCTCTGGGGCATAACCATAAAGCCACCCGATTCTTGTCTGGACGCGGGGGATTTTCTGAAATTCCGGTTTTAAGAAAATCTGTAAAGATTCTTTGTATTTCTCTTTATCAAAAAGGGTATCGGCCTTTTCCAATTCACCCGCAGATACCATGCCTGTAACAATCAGACCCAAAATCAGGATCAGACAACGGATGAGTTTCATTGGACTTCCTTTTTGCCAAACGGGATAAGCAAAAGCTTACCCCGTTTGGCAAGGGATGGGAATGCCAGTATTTTACCCTTTTATTTGTTTGATGGCTTTGGAGTACCCTTTGGCGCAGCATCAAAGGACCTGGAAGCCTTATACTCCGCCATGATGTTGTTAAACATTTCATCCTTCATCTCCCGGGTTAAAACGCTGTTCAAAAACTGCAGCGCATGGCGAGACATGAAAGGCAGTTTTTCGGTCAGCTTGCCTACGACAAAATCCCAATTCGCGGCAGAAGAGGCGGCGCTCCCTCTGAGGATGGAATCCATGATGTTGTCGGTCTGGTTGTAAAACCGGGCAATGCCGGTAACGGTACCTGCTATCTGGCTGAGAACGGGGCCGCCCTGTTCCTTGATCGTATCGACCGCAAAGCCAAAGAGATGGGTGCCGAGGAAGGATTCACGGAAATACTTTCCGGCCAGGACAATGAATTTGTCCGGGTTTTCCTTCCAGTTGATTTTGGTAAGGTCGATGAGTTCCATGACCTTGTTGGCGTCAAGGCAGGCGCGTTCATGGTCAATCTGTTTTTGCAGGCCGTTTCTGTCCAGGTATCTTCCCGCCGGGTCAAATATCCTGTTGCCCATTTGCCGTACTTCTCGAATGGAAAGCATCGTCTCCCGCAAGGTATTGTCAATGCCCTTTGATGCATCAGGGTCGGAAGTGGCCATATCGGTCTGGTGTCCCATCGTGTTGCCTTCATGAATGGCATCGGCTACCGCTTCATCATCGGGTAAGGCTTGTGTATGAACGCTTTCCATGCCAAGCGTGTCGCCATGATGGATGGCGTCTGTTGTCTGGTTGAGGTTGGCCTTAGTGTAAGTGCTGCCGAGAATGTTTTTGGCAGCATTGCTTGTATCGAGGAGGTCTTGTTCCGGGAGAACGACAGCTTCTTTGTGCCTTACGGACTGTGCCAGATTTCTGAGTGCTGGCTGGACGGTGTTTTTGATGGCGCTGTCACTAACGGATTTGGCGGCTTCTCCCATGCTGGTATAAGGGAAGGTATTTGCCTGGAATGCCTGGGAAGAGGGGACAGGATATGTCATGGCAGCCTGCTGTTTTTTGCGTTCCGCATCTTCTTTTTTCATTTGTGCGATTCGCTGCTCATTAAATTCCCGCAGGGTTTTTGATGCAGAGAATATTTCGTTTAGTTTGTCAGGTTCAGATAGGGGCTGGTTGAGGTTGTTCATGCTTTTTTGCATGTCTTTTTGCCATTTTGTCCAATCAGCATCAAACGGCTTTTTTTGTGTTGGCAGGAAATGTCTTGTCTCTGGTGTTTCGTGGGTAAAGCTGGATGATGTATGAGATGCGGGATTGAGTGGGGTGTCGTATTCCGGTTGTGGCGTGGCTGCCGAGCTGGATACGGCGGTTATTTCGGATTGTTTCCTGGGATATTCTTCTTCTTCCCAGAGTCCGGGCATTTTGAGCATGGCTCTGCCTGCGGGTGTTTTTTCCCAGTCTTCGTAGGTGTCGAGGGCGTTTTCGTATGGGGTGCCGAACATGTGAGTTCCTTTTGCAAGCGTTGTGATGGTCATGGGCAGATTGCCCGTTAACATCACAATATACGCCCGCAGGCAAGCGCTTGAGGCGAGCTGTCACGATATTTGTCCTTCTGGCTTGAAACGTCGCGTTCATGCGGGTTTCGCAGTAAGAGGCACGCGCCGGTTTTTGGGGGGGAAGCGGCATGCTCAAAGAGAGGGGATTGGGGTGGTTTTTTGGTAGGAAAAATCTGTTTTTTTGTACAGTATCTTGTCAGGCGTCATATAATGGGAAATGCGGGATTGTTCCTTTCCTTTTTTCTTTTTCTGATGACGGTTTTTTCTTGACTGACGCTCTGGATTCTTCTTTGCCGCCCGATACAGGCGCTGCCGTTGATGCGGGGAAGCATGATGCGGCTGTTTCGCGGTTTTTTGACCCGGCGGGGCCTTTTGCTTCGGTGATCGGCGGCTACCGGATGCGCCCTTTGCAGGTGGAGATGTCGCAGGCGATTGCACAGGCGATTGAAAAGGGGGAAACGCTGGTGGCCGAGGCGGGGACAGGGACGGGAAAAACGTTTGCCTACCTGGTTCCGGCGCTCTTGTGGGGCGGCAAGGTGATTATTTCCACGGGGACGAAAAATCTGCAGGATCAGCTTTTCCTGAAGGATGTGCCGATGGTGCGCCAGGCGTTGAATGCGCCGGTGACGGTGGCGCTTTTGAAGGGGCGGGCCAATTATGTGTGCCATTTGCACCTGGAGCGCACGCTGGAGCAGGGGCGGCTGACGTCGCGCGCTGATGTGGGGTACCTGCGTTCGATTGCCCGTTTCGCGAAATCGACAAAGACGGGGGACAAGGCCGAGCTTTCAGAGGTGCCGGAAAATGCGATGGTGTGGAATATGGCAACGTCCACGCGGGAAAACTGCCCGGGCGCGGAGTGTGGCTATCATTCGGACTGTTTTGTGATGAGGGCGAGGCAAAAGGCGCAGCAGGCGGATGTGGTGGTGGTGAACCACCATCTTTTCTTTGCGGATATCGCATTGAAGGATTCGGGGGTGGCTGAGCTTTTGCCGACGGCCAATACGGTGATTTTTGACGAGGCGCACCAGTTGCCGGATACGGCTACGCTTTTTTTCGGTGAACTGGTTTCGACGTCGCATGTGTTTGATTTGTGCCGCGAAACGCTGGTGGAAGGGCTGGCGCATGCGCGGGATGCGGCGGACTGGGGCAAGCTGGTCTCCGCCGTGGAAAAGGCGGCGAGGGATTTGCGCCTGTCGTTTTCGGAGGATTATCTCAAGCTGGCGGTAAACCAGGTGTCGGTGGAAAACCCGCTTTTTGAGCGGGTGGCGGATCTGGCTGCCGAAATCGGTAAGCTGGTAGACGTGCTGGATACGCAGGCTGAGCGAACGGAGATGCTGGCGCTTTGCCGCAATCGGGCGGTGCAGTTGGCGACGCAGTTCAAGGCATGGGTTGATGAAGCGAAGGGCGAGGGGGATACGGAGCATGTGCTCTGGGTGGAGGCTTTCGGCAATTCGCTTCAGTTGCACAAGACGCCGCTTTCGGTTTCGACGATTTTTACCCGGCAGCGGGAGGATGGCCCGCCGCGTTCCTGGATTTTTACTTCAGCTACGCTCGCCATCCGGGAAAATTTCAATTATTTTGCTTCGCAGCTTGGGCTGGAGTCCGCGCGTTCGCAAACCTGGCCGAGTCCTTTTGACTATGGGAAGCAGGGGCTGCTTTATGTGCCGGAACATTTGCCGCAGCCTAATGCGCCTGCGTTTTCGGATGCGGTGGCGGATGCGGTTTTGCCGATGATCGAGGCGGCAGGGGGCGGGGCGTTTGTGCTGTGCACGACATTGCGGGCGGTTGACCGGATTGCGGCGCGTTTGAGGGACGCGTTTGCGTCCAGAGGCTGGTCTTTCCCGCTGTTTGTGCAGGGGGAGTCAAGCCGGACGGATTTGCTGGAACGTTTTCGCAGCGCGGGCAACGGGGTGCTGGTGGGCAGCCAGAGTTTCTGGGAAGGGGTGGATGTGCGCGGTGAGGCGCTTTCCCTGGTGGT
>JAVBTJ010000032.1:0-20307 GCA_031556215.1 Oxalobacter sp. | reverse complement strand
AGATCAAAGTGGGCCAGTCTGTATATCCGGGCCTCACTCTTTTTGCGTTCGCTGATATCGGAAAAAACCAGGACGTAATTTGCCCGTTTCCCCCCCTCGTTTCGAACACCGTAAATCGCAACCCAGGCATCATACGTACTGCCATCCTTGCGTATCCCCAAAATCTCGCCCTGCCAGAAACCATTTTCCTGCACAAGCGCGCTTATCCGCTCAATATGGCCGGGGCTATCCCCATCGTCAAAAAGCCGTTGGGCCTCCTGATAATGTACCTCGTCAAACGTCCTGCCGGTAATCCGGGTAAAAGAAGGGTTAACGCGAAGAATACGCCGATCCTGGTCTGTCACCAGCACCGCTTCATTAACCGAAGTAAAAACCGTTTCTGCCAGGCGCCGCTGCTCATCCTGCTCATACAGATCCCCCCTGTCGCGAATGCTGCCCCGCCTCCCGAGAAAGCGTCCGGCACTGCCGAAAACCGCATGGCAACTGTGTCCGACATGGACAATCCCCCCATCCTTTCTGATAATGCGAAACTGCAATTCGTGCTCGCCATCCTCATGTTTCTGCTGATCAAGACGGTGCGGCTCCATGATATGACTGTCTTCCGGATGGACAAGGTCATAAATCAGGTTCGGGTTCCCGATAAACTCGGCCGCCGTGTAACCGGTAATCCGCTCACATGACGGAGAAGTATAAATAATCTTTCCATTCGGCTCCTCCCAGTATTCCCAACTGTGGGAGAAATTGACCATCGCCTGCAAACGAGCATTGGAAAGGGCAAAATCCAGTTCAATGACCTTACGGCGGGACGTTTCATTATCAAGGCGCCTGCCCAGCTCGGCCAATTCCAGGATTTTCTGCCCCAGCTCATAGTACACACCGCTGATCTCCCCCACCTTCAGGGCATCCATTTCCGGCGTAACCGGCAAGGCGTCCGGCATCCGGATCTTTTCTGCCAGCAGGACATCCATTGTAGAAATATGCCATTTCAGCCATTTCAGCAAAAAAATCAGGATACGATCCAGTTCCGCGCTCAGCCCGTCGTTGAACATACTCCCGATCTGGTCAACATAGCTGATATAATGACTGTGGAACGACAGGTGCACCCGCTGGTATTCAGCATTGACATGATGCTGTTGCATCAGTTCTTCTTCGTGCTGGTAGTGATACAGTACATAGCGCCGCAAGTCGTCAAAAACCTGCTCTGGTTTTCCGGATTCTGTTCTTGCCAGCTCATGGATAAGTTCAAACAGTTTTCTGTGCGTAACATCAATTTCGCCCAGCCCCAGGTTCAGGTTTTCGTTCCACTCGATTGATGGCGTCATTGTATTCATTATCGGTTCAGGTACTTTGGGTGTCAGAACTGTCGTTTTGATTATAAGGCACTTCTTCCCAATATCCGTCCCGGATCATTTCAGACGTCTTGTATTATTCCGGAATTCACCATTACACTGTCGGTTATCTGTTTTTTTTACGACTTATATCACAGCCGAAACCAATCCGTTCATTCAGGCTTTAACCTTTCTTTTAACTAGGAAAATCTATGGAAAACCCGAATACCTTTACCAACCAGAATCTTTTCCATACACAGGTTTTAAAAAACGCCCTCAAGCAGGGTGCCGTCCCCCCCGGACACATGGAGATCCTGCAAGACTGGTCAAAAAATATTGCCGCCTTAAACCAGCAGGATCGGGCCGCCCAGCAGGCCGCTTTCCAGCAAAAAATCCTGGCGGGGCTTCTGGGATACCAGCCTGCATCCGGAAATACCTCCGGCACCCTCAAGGATATTGCCGCACCTGGCGGCTACTTTGACGCGGCACTGGGGCAGTTTGAAAAAGAAAAGGCCGACACCACCGTCGCCCTCGTCAAGCTGATGGGCCCCACCTTCTTCAACCTGGACGCTATTTCCGAAGACGAGCAACTGAGCTTCGTTGAACTGGCCAGAAAACAGGCCGCAGAAACGCCAGCCGGCCCGTTTTTCCTGCTTTCCAACCTGGATGAAATCCGGCTGTACTCTCTTGTGCACAAGAGAAACACCTACGAACATTTTTCACTGGCGAAAATGATCGAGGACGCGGCAGAATACCAGCGCTTTTACCTTCTCCTGAATGCCAAGAACATGCTGTCCGGCCAAACATTCCAATGGCTCCAGGAAAGCATCATGGCGGGACTGCAGGAAAAACTGACCCAGCGGCATTCAACCTTCAGGGATGCCTATGGCCCGCTCCAGCCCGGCGTTGCCGTTACCCTGAATGATGCCTTTGTCGTCAACCTGCCGACATACGAACGCCTCATGAAGGAAGACCCGAAATCAGCCGAAATCCTGCGGACATTCTATCCCGGCGATGCCATGAGAAGATGGCACTCGGACGCCCGCATCCACTGGCTGATCTACACACCGAAAGGGCAGGTGGATATTGATGCCTATCCTGCGGTCAAAAAACATCTTGAAACCTTCAAAAGCGAGCTTGAAAAGCGGGACGGCGACCAGAAATGGTATGAACTCGACCATGCGGAAGAAGCCAATCTGCAACCCGCCACCCAACTGCGTATGGGCACGGGCCGCCTCCTGACAGAACCCGGGTTCGTGATGGGAGAAAAAGACGCGCAATACGGCAAGAATGGTTATTACATCTCCAACGCGGATTACTTTATCTTTGGTCTGTTGAACTCCAACGCCATTGCCAAGCTGATTGTCGCCATCTCACGCCCGCTGGATAACGGCATATACGAAATACTGCCCCACCAGATTGAGTCATTGCCGATACCCAATGCCGACGGGTTTTCCCGGGGCCGGATCGGCCAACTGGCGCAATTCTGCATGGCTATCGCCCAGGATCGTCGTGATGCCATCCGCCATTTCCACGGCATGACGGCATTCAACCTGTCCCCGCAGAAACTGGAAGCCAAAATGAGTGAGCCTTTGCTGAACTGGTTTGCACATGACTTTGCGACCTTCCGTAACGAAATCATCGCTTCCTTCGGTGTCGATATCCCGGCAGACGACCTGCCATTGTGGTCCAATTACCTCTCCCAGGAAAAAGACAACCTCTATGTCATGAACGCCGATCTGGCGAAGGCGGAAAACGAACTGAACGCGATTGTCTACAAGCTTTTCAGCCTGGACGAGGATGATATTGCCCTGATTGAGCAGCGTTAAAACACCAGGCTCAGCCCGCATTCATTGGGCTGAGCCTGAGTTCAGTTTGCTCATGCAATTGTCAATTCCATCGATAAATTAGACTGAACCAGGCGAATCTAGTTTTCGGAAAACAGGTAATCCCGACCATCGATTCTTTTCGGGGTAAAGGCGGTAATGCCGGAACTGTTGTTTTCTTGGGTCTCTTTCAAAACGGCCAGCAGGTTCTTCAACCATTCCGGGCGTGTATCCTCCCCATCGCCTTTATTGAATGACAGTTCCAACAGATAACGGATACTGTCTTCATTGGCTTTGGCGACTTGGTCACGCGGCGCGTTTTTACCCAGGACATCTTCCATCGTGATGCCGTTGGCGCGTCCCTTTTCCGTAATAATCCACTTACCATCGATTTTCATGATATCCGGCTCAAACGGCGGAAGAATGACCTCATCGGAAACATGCATGACATAGTGTTCATTGTGGCCAGACACATAAACCGAAAAACGGCTGTCCAGCGGTGGTTGTGTAGCGGCTTCGCCGGAAAGATGGATGACC
The DNA here is from genome assembly GCA_031556215.1 of Oxalobacter sp. GTDB lineage: Bacteria > Pseudomonadota > Gammaproteobacteria > Burkholderiales > Burkholderiaceae_D > Oxalobacter. The sequence goes on along the minus strand of JAVBTJ010000032.1, from coordinate 16,616 downwards.
ATCTGTTCCAGGAATTCGGGATCATAGGTCGTGGAAAGGGCGCCATAGCCGGGATCAAGCTGGAAGCGCAGAAATCCCTGGTCAATCCGCGTACTGTTGATGGCTGCGCCATTCAGGATACGGTCTGCAACAGCAGCCGTTTCGTCGTCAAAGCTGACCGTCTGCCGTCGTCCTTGGCTGTCGTAAGCATTGCCGTTATTGTAATAAATGAGGGTTTTGCCATTATTGAGACGGCGATAGTCCCCCAGTACATTTGCGATCTCATCGACATATTTCAAATCGGCGCCTTGGGATTGTGCATAATCGTACATTTCAGCCAGGATCGCCCTATCATCACGCGTGAGGAATTCCAGGTTGCTTCGACCAATGTTGTTCAGACTATAGCCCCCCACCCCGCTGATGGGCAGCGTTTCCTTGCCGCCAAAGAGGCGTTCAAGCATAATCTGGTAGCCCTTTCCGCCGGGCTGGTTGGTGGCTGGGGATGTTTGAACGGCAGCTTCTTTCAGGCGAGCAGCCTGTTCGCGATCCTGCAGATTCAGCAAAGCGGCATGTCGTTCGTTGATCGTAAAGTTGCCGTCTTCATCATAAGCAATCAGGGAAAGCTGCTCTGCTGACAGGCTACCAAAGGGGGTATCTCTGGCACCAGCCCCAGATAGGCGGCTGTTGATGTACTGGGTAGCTTGCTGCGCCTGCGCCTGACGTTCGGCATCGGCACCTTGTGGAACTTCAATATCCCGTGCACCTTTTTCTGCGTTGTAGGCTTCTGCCGTGAATTGCGCGAGGATGTTGTTTTTTCTTTCTGCCTGGGCTTTGGGGCTAAGACTGGCGTTGGTTGCCTCCGCCCGTGTCGCGGCATCAGCCAGCAAGCGGGCTAAAGTTGAAACGGTGCTGACGCTACCCGCACTACTGGCCTTACCTGTGGAGGAAACACTGACCGAACAGGAAGCCGTTTCTGCGCTCGCGCTCAGGGAAGTGCTGACCAGCATAGTATTGATCAGGGAGGTGTTGACGTTGATCCCGCTCATATCGTTTTCCATGAAAGAGTCTCGATCACATACTTTTATAACGGCAATTGGGGAACAGACTTGAAGGCCGGGCTGTTCAAACTCAGCCCGGCCTTGGTTGCATCAGTATCTGTAGCGGAAGGTGATGCTGTCTTCATCAGTTGGGCGGGGCGGCTGCGGTCCACCATCAATTGTATGGTAAATGGTGCTTTTGGCCCCGGTAGCAAAAGTCTCATTGTTGAAGTCGGTCAGGGTTCCGGATGCGTTCTTGGCAATTGTCCGGCAACCACTGTCTGTTGAGCTGTAAGGACGGTAGTAACAAAGCTTCACCGTTTCGTTCGGGCTGTTTGGATAGGAGGTGGTTTTCCAGTCAAGACCAAGGGAAGCCGCTTTTTCATGATACGTTCTTTCAATGTTAGGTTGAACATAAGAAATTACGTCTTTTGAAACATTTGTTTCACATTCAATTGCAATCCATATTCGGTCTGCAAAAAAGTTACTTCTAGCGGGTAACCGAAAATTGGAGAGAATGGCATCTATCTAAAGACGTCATTCCTTATTAACTCGACATACAGCACCTCCCCAATCAAGCCGCCAATACCGCGACTTTCAGGAATTTCCCTTATCGGCGGTACCTTCTTTATCATACGCCCAGTCTAAAATATCGTTGTAACAGTCTACGTGATCGATGTAGAGTCTACTTTATCGATGGAATTAACAGCAATGCCAGCCTTGTGTGCCTGTAAATCGGCATGATAGCTTGAGCGAACCAGCGCGCCGACAGCCGCATGGGCGAAGCCTATGCGCGAGGCGGCCTCCTCAAAATGGCGGAAGGTTTCCGGATGCACATAGCGCTTCACGGGCAAATGGTGCGGGGAAGGCATCAGGTACTGCCCGATAGTCAGCATATCCACATCATGATCGCGCAAATCCTGCATGACCTGCAGGATTTCTTCATCGGTTTCTCCTAACCCGACCATTAGCCCGGATTTTGTCGGCACCCCCGGATAACGATGCCTGAACTGCTTCAAAAACGCCAGGGAATGGGCATAATCGGCGCCCGGGCGCGCCTGGCGGTAAAGACGGGGAACGGTTTCCAGATTGTGGTTCATCACATCCGGGAGCGCCGCTTCAAAAAGCGCAATGGCCTTTTCTTCCCGCCCGCGAAAGTCCGGCACCAGCACTTCAATCCGGGTCTGCGGGGACTGCCTGCGAATCTGCCGGATACAGTCAACGTAATGCCCGGCACCGCCATCACGCAAATCATCCCGGTTAACTGATGTAATGACAACATAGGACAGTTTCAGCAGTGCCACCGTCTGCGCGAGCTTTTCCGGCTCGCCGGCGTCCGGCGCATCGGGCCGGCCGTGGGCAACATCACAGAAAGGACAGCGGCGGGTGCATTTATCTCCCAGAATCATGAAGGTGGCCGTGCCTTTCCCGAAACACTCCCCCCTGTTCGGGCAATTGGCCTCTTCGCAAACCGTCACCAGGTTCTGCTGGCGAAGCAGATCCCTCACTTCATAAAAACGGGTTGAGCGGGAACCCGCCTTGACCCGAATCCAGTCCGGTTTGGGCAGCGGTTCCGCTGGCACAATTTTGATGGGGATACGGGCTGTTTTTTGCGCCCCTTTCTGTTTTTCATTTTCGGACATGCCCGCACCGCTCCTTTCTATGCGCCAGCAGCAGATGCGAGATGGCTGAGCCGGAAATCCGGCACAGCCGCCATCTGGCGGCACAGCGCCGCTACCAGTGTTTGCTGCACTTCCCAAACGGGTCGCGTCTTTCCCATTGTCGCCATGTCAACCGACTTCAGATCGGCATAACCACATGGATTGATCCCGGAAAAAGGCAGCAAATCCATCGCAACGTTCAGGGAAAGACCGTGGTAGGTACAACCATTACTTTGCACCTTGAGCCCCAGCGCGGCAATTTTTGCGCCCTGCCACGGTGGGCCTGAATCCGGCGCAAGGTAAATCCCGGGCGCGCCGCTGCGGCGCTCACAGGACAAGTGATAAGTCGCCAGGGTATCAATGATGGCCTGTTCGATCTTCTGCACAAACTCCCGAACCAGCAAACGCCCCTTCATCCGTCTTTTGAGATCAATCAGCAAATAGGCAACGGCTTGCCCCGGGGCATGGTAAGTCACCTCGCCCCCCCTGTCTGTCTGAAAAACGGGGATATCACGCGTATCCAGCAAATGCTGGCTACTGGCCGCCTGTCCCAGTGTATAAATGGGATCATGCTCCAAAATCCAGATTTCATCCGGCGTATCGGGAGAACGTTTTTCCGTGAATGCTTTCATTTCACGGAAAACCGGTTCATAGGGCTTCACCCCGATATCACGAACAATGATGGTATCCGTTACCGCCATCTTGCCCCTCATTCAGGCGGCTGTGCGTGCCATCCGGCTGATCAAAGAACGACTTTAACCAGGGGATGCGATGACAGCGCCATATAAAGATTGTCCAGTTGCAGACGGCTGGTTGCCCGAATGGTTGCCGTGACACTGAGATAATTGCCCTTGGTGGAAACCCGTGTTTCAACAGTTGCTGCATCAAAATCCGGATCATGCATCCGGACGACCTCGGTAACCGTAGCCAGAAAATCGTCATGGGTTGCGCCCATGATCTTGACGGGAAAATCACAGGGATATTCAATCAGATCTTCGTTGCGATTGGACGGCATCGCACTCTCCTTTATTTAAACCACAACTGGATCGTGTCCCATATCCTGCCAAGAAAACTGGCAACGGAAACCTGTTCCAGCGCAACAACCGGCAATTCTGAAATCACCTTGCCATCCACCATCATTTTCAGCGTACCAACACGGCTGTATTCGTCAATCGGCGCAACCAGCGGCTCCTTGCGTTCAAGCACCGACTTCAGGCGGGCGGAAGCGCCCTTGGGCACGCTGGCATAGGCATCAAAATTAAAACCGACCGGCAGCCTGCTTTTGGAACCTTTCCACACATCCAGTGTGGCAATGGGCTGCTTTCTGTCGAAAAGTTTGACGGTATCAAAACCTTCGAACCCCCAGTTCAAAAGCCGCAGGCTTTCCTGCGCCCGCATCTGGTCTGAGGCAGCGCCAATGACAACCGCCATCATGCGGCGCCCGCCGGTTGCGCTTTCCCGCCGGGCAGAAGCAATCAGGCCATACCCGCCGGCTTCCGTGTGCCCGGTTATCATGCCGTCAACGGTCGGATCCAGCCACAGCAGGCGGTTGCGGTTACGCTGCCGGATACGGTTGTAGGTAAATTCCCGAACGGAATAAATCTTGTACAGTTCGGGATAATCCCGAATCAGGCTGATCGCCAGGATCGACAGGTCATACGCCGTGGAATAATTGTCCTTGTCCGACAGACCATGCGAATTGCTGAAGTGGGTCGACTTCATCCCCATGCGGTCGGCTTCGCGATTCATCAGGGCAACAAAGCTCGCCTCGTCTCCGGAAACCGCTTCAGCCAGCGCCATCGCCGCGTCATCGCCGGACTGCACGATCAGGCCATACAAAAGATCCTGGATTTTGACCGGCGTGCGAGGCTCGATAAACATTTTCGAGCTGCCCTTGTCCAGCTTCCACATCTGGTCAGACGCCGTAACGGACTGGTTGAGGCTCAAGCGCCCGTCCTTGATCGCGCTGAAAACAAGGTAAGCCGTCATCAGCTTGGTCAGGGAAGCCGGCTCAACTCGCTTGTTGGCGTCCCGCGATGTCAGTGTCTGGCCGCTTACCGTATCCAGCAACAGCCACGAACGCGCCGCAATCGTGGGGGGAGGTGCCACCTGGGCACATGAAACGGTCGCAACACCAGAAAGCAGCAGGAAAACCAGGAAGAAAGACTGTAATTTTTTCATCATAAAAACAACCCGGCGAAGGTTTTATTCAACTTTTCGCCAAAAACCCGCGTACTGTCGCAAAGATCAGCATAAAGACAGCATTGTACCAAAGGAACCCTGATTAGCGGTCTTTGCGGCAAGGCCGCCATTCGTTTGTAAAACCCGTTAATCAGCGATGCCACATTTCGGCAATCATTTCGCGGATATGGTGCAGCTTGCGGTTAAACAGGTGGTCTGCGCCTGTGACGACGACAACGGGCAGATCCTGCGGGCGCGCCCACTCGAAAAGGTCTGGCAGCGGAACAATATCATCCATCTCACCGTGGATCAGGATCGTGTCTTTGGGAACGGTCTCCACCGCCCATTTTCCCGCTGTCGCACTGACCAGCACCATCCGCTCAATGGGAGAAGCGTCTGACGCCAGCCGCTTTTGCAGCATGGATACAACATAGGTGCCGAAAGAATACCCGCCCAGCGCCACCGGCATATCCGGATACTGCACCCGGATATGCTCAAGGACAACGGCCATATCGTCTGATTCTCCCGCGCCACCGGCATGGGTTCCCTGCGAACCGCCGACACCGCGAAAATTCATCCGGACGGAGACATAATGCAGGTCAATAAAGGCGCGGGCCATCATGTGCACAACCTTGTTATCCATCGTCCCGCCATAAAGCGGATGCGGATGCGCCAAAAGGGCAATGCCAACCGGCTCTGCTTCCGGCAAATCCAGGGCACATTCAAGCTGTCCAACCGGCCCGGCAACGTAAAATTTTCTGGTATTGGCATTCATCCCGACACTGCCTCCCGATTTCTCTCTTAACAATCAGGCCAAAGCCTGAGAAAACGCTGATGAAGGGGTTTTTCATGTTACCCACTATAGCGCTGCTTGTAAATCGACCGGCATAAAAACCAGAGCGCCATAAACGGCCATATCAGCGCTAGGAAACGCGCCGCCCCGTTAAAGTTCAAAAATTTCCCCTGCGACCAGGTTTGCAGCGTTGAGAGGAAATACTGGTTATCCGGCAAGACATTCACGGTAATGAGACCAATCAGCAGCAGATAGACGGCCATTCGCGACTGAACCGGCGGCGGCACAAAAATCAGGCCGGAAAGCATCAAGAGGCCGACAACCAGACCGGCAATCGCACCGGGAGTCAACCAGACAAGCGCATTTTTCGGTTCAAAAAACAGCGCGCAGGCCATCATTTTAAACAGCACGGCAACCAGCAGCATCAGCACGGCCAGTTGAATCCGGGGCGCTTTTTTCTGGAGGCTACTCAATAAAATCAGGACAGCCCCGGTCAGCCCGGTCGCCGAAATAAAGGTTTCAGAAAGCCAGTATTGTTCCACCGTCAGTTGGTGTCCGTTCATGATCATCTGCGACAGGTCGACCGGCGTTCCCCAGAAAGCCGACAGCCACCCCGAAAGAACCGGCAGGATCTCGCCATGCCCGAAAAGGTAATTTTGCGGATAAATCTGCGCAAGCGGCCATAGCATGGGAATAATCAGTACACGGCTCGACCCGAAACGCACCCATCGCTGGATGAAATAATGAATACGGTCTTCTCTGAAGATGAGCGGCGACAGCACCGTCCCCAGAAAAGCGCCGATAAATGTCCCGGCGGCATTTGTCATCAGGTCGAGATTGGAAGAGACACGGCTTGGCAGGTACGCCTGCAGCGCTTCCATTACCATTGACAGGCAGGTTCCGGCCACCAAGGCAAAAACAAAGGCCCGCCACCCTCTCAGCAAGGGAGAAACGGCGGTGACAAGCAAAATGCCCAGCGGAACATATCCGGCAACATTGATCAGGATATCAAACCAGGTCCAGTAGCGGGGAAGCGGCGCAGGAAGATAGGCCGGCGGGAAAACCCCGGCATACTCCCAGCCGGAAAAGGGATACAGGCTGGCATAAACAATCAGGAAAACATACGCCAGCAACGCCGCCCTCAAAAAAGAGGACGGTCGGTGAAACGGCTGGGAAAGATGCTGCGGCATTACGACCTGGATTCTCCCTTCCTGCTGTTTTCCACAACCCAGGCCAGTATCTCGGAAATCACGTCATCTGTCGCAGCCGACAACGCCTGCGCGCCACCGGGCGCATCCGGGCTTTTCGCCGCTACGGTATGGAGGAAACCTTTTTGTGCAATCATGCTGCCGTCCTTGTCCAGTACAGAAACACGCAGGGCAATCCGGGCTTCGCTATTGGCATCATCCTTGAAATACTGGCTGAAATCCTCGACATGCACAATCAGCCGCAACTGTCCCTCTTTCGGCACCCTTCCGCCACCGATTTCCCCCCCGGCAGAGACAATGCGGGATTTCAGGCGATCCCGAAACAGCTTGGATGGCGCCATATTCCAGCGGCTGAGCGTGTAAAACCGGGCTTGCTGCGCATTGACATGTTCAAGCCGGTAATACATCTTGGTGCTGTCGAGCCAGTCCGGCGAATTGACCTGGAAAACAATCAGCGGCGGCATGCCGGCAGGCAATGCCGGGCCTTCCGGCATGGAAGACGGCGGGCCGAGGTCGTACAGGACTGACTGTGGTTGCGAATTCATGGCGCACCCGGACAGGATCAGGCAGCAAACGGCCAGCAGGCTGAAAAAGAAAAGGCGGCTTCGTTTTATCATGAGCACTCCCTGCAAGGTTAGTTAGTTAGATGATGCGCTGTATCCCGATTCCCCGGGCCCCGGAGTCGGGCCCTGGGCGCCAAAAAGCAGGCCGGCAGGCCGTTGGCTGAACTGATCCAGCGAATTGTTCAGTGACTGCAGCGATGTCTGCAGTTCCTCAGCCAGCGAATGCAATTGCGTCATTGATTCGGCTGTATTGCTGTTGCCAACCAGCGATGTTAGATTCTGGCTTAAGCCGCCAATCTCGTCGGAAAGTGCCGTAACCGAATCCATCATTTTTCCGGCCTTGTCGGCAAGGCCCGGCAATTTGACCAGCGTCGGCTGAAGTTCGCGTGACGACTTTTCAATCTCGGCGACCGTCTTGTTCAGGTTTTGCAGCGTACTCACCATGAGCGCCTGGTTGTCCTTGTCAAACAGCGTCGCCATTCCACTTGTTACCTTCTGGATTTCATCCAGTATGGTATTGGTCTTGGCCTGCAACTGCGCCATCAGGCCTGCCCGCATCTCAATCTGGGCAACCTGCGCGTCAGAACTGAGCAAAGGGGCTGAATTGGTGCCGTCATCATTGAGTTCGACATAGGCAATGCCCGTTACCCCCTGATAGGCAAGAACGCCAAAGGTGGATTGGGTCATGGGTGTATCCGGGCGCACGCCGAAAAAAATCAGTATCTGCCCAGGCACAGCGGGATCAAACCGGATATCGGACACCTTGCCGACACTTAAGCCACGATAGCGGACGGACGCCTGGGGATTTAATCCCGAAACGGACAATTTGGTCGCCATGACGTAGGGAACCATGTCGGTTTTATCCCTGGTCAGCCACCACCCTCCCAGCAAAACGGCAACAAGCAGGGCCAGCGTAAAAAGACCCGCCATCAGTGCGTGAGATTTACTTTCCATTATTTATCCTCCGGCTCTTCAGGAAGAGCAATATCCGGCACGCCGGTAAGCGCCCGTCTGCCACGATCACCCAGGAAGAATTCGTGAATAAAGGGATGCTCCACTTCTATCACTTCCTGGGGTGTTCCATTTACAACCACATGCTTGTCGGCCAGCACCGCAATATGGGACGATAACTGCAAAATCGAATCCAGGTCATGCGACACCATAATCACGGTCAGATTCAATTCATCATGCAAAGAGTGTATCAGTTCAACAAAACTGTCTGACAGCAAAGGATCCAGCCCGGCTGTCGGCTCGTCAAGAAAGAGCAATTCGGGCTCAAGCGACAATGCCCTTGCCAGCGCAACCCTTTTTATCATGCCGCCGGAAAGATCGGAAGGCATCTTCATGGCGTCTGTCGGCTGCAAGCCCACCATCTGCAATTTCAGCAAGGCCGACTCTTCAATCAGCCTGTTTGGCAATACACGCAACTCCCGCATGGGAAGCGCCACATTTTCCAGCACTGTCAGGGCGGAAAAAAGCGCTCCCTGCTGGAACAATACACCACAGCGGTTATACAACTGTTTTTTTTCTTCGTTCGTGGCACGGGTCAGATCCATGCCCAAAACAGATACCTTGCCCCGGCTGGGTTTCTGCAACCCCAGCATTTGCCTCAAAAGCGTGGTCTTGCCTGATCCGGATCCGCCAACGAGTGAAACGATGTCACCCTGTTTTATCGCCAGGTCAAGATCCTTGTGCACAACATTGGGGCCAAACTCGGTCCACATTTTTTCCATGCGGATCACATATTCCGTCTCGCGCGTATTCATGACCACCCCACGTGTTGAAGCGCAATGGCGAAAACCGCATCAGCCAGAATCACCGCTGTAATGGCTGTCACAACCGCGCTGGTCGTTCCCTGACCCAGGCTCTCGGTATTGGGCTTGATCCGAAGACCAAAGTGACAGGCAACCAGCGCGATTAACGCCCCGAAGACAATTCCCTTGCCCAGGCCGATAACCAGATTGGCGATCGGAACCGCCCGCGGCAATGCAGAAATAAAATAGTCCGCAGACAGCCCGATAGAAGCCTGTGCGGCCAGCATGCCGCCAATCATGGCGACAATATTTGTCCACATCACCAGAAGCGGCATCACGACGGACAACGCAAGAACTTTTGGCAAAACCAGGCGAAAACTGTGCGACATGCCCATCACCTGCATGGCATCCAGTTCCTCCGTGACTCGCATCACGCCAATCTGCGCCGTGATGGACGAACCGGAACGGCCTGCCACGAGAATGGCGGCCAGCAAAGGCCCCAGTTCGCGGGTAATGCCGATTCCCAGCAAATCAACCAGATAGGAGTCCCCGCCGAAATTGTGCAATTGCTGTGCGGACAGATAGGAAAGCACGACACCGATCAGGAACCCGACCAGCGCAATAATCCCGATAGCGCGAGTTCCTGCATTATAGGTATTGGCGGAAACCTCTTTCCACGGCCCGCTGAAAGGCCGCCGGGCAAGTTCGGAGCAATCCAGGAGAAACTGCCCGGTCATGGTCATCAGGTCAATAAAATGGCTGTAGAAGGTGTCCCAGACTTTCCGGGAGATCGCCACAATATTGACCGGGCCTTTTTCGGATTGTTTCACCCCCAGTTCACCGGCTTTTCCCAGCCGGTCAAACAGCGCCTGGTGCTCCGGCTGTATCTTCAGTTGTGACGGCAGTCTGTAACCCCACGCATTCCACAAAAACTGCGCTCCAATATAATCCAGTTCGGCAACCTGCGACAGATCCCATGCGGTATCGGATCTGCCTGCTACTACTTTGATGGTCGACTGCAGAGCAGAAAAAGCCGCTTTGGACGCGAGCGAACCCACTCGCCAGCGACCGCTGGCAACGACCTGGTTCCCTGCTATCTGAAGTTTTGGCGCCGGTGCCTCACGCATTGACGCGCCCTCCATTTAAAAATAGGTTGGTTATTTTTCCAAACACGGCTATCCCCGTTTTTTCAACTGCAATCCCTTTTCGGCGAATGATATAACGGAATGGCCCATTATCATCCGGATAAGGGATATGCCTGCCGTGATGGCAGCGGCCAAAATCCGGTTGAATCCATTCATGCATGTAAAATGGCAACTTCTTTAAAATAAATCGAATACCCGATCAAGGCAAGTCCTTTATGACTGAAACCATCTGCCCCAATCGCATTGCATCCGGACTGAATCCGGAAAACCGGGACATTGCCATTGAAATTATTGACGAAACCGGCTCAACCAGTACCGACCTGCTAAAACGTGTCCCGACCCTTTCCGCCCCCACATTGCTCCTTGCCCGCCGCCAGACGGCGGGGCGGGGCCGCAACGGCAGGCCCTGGCTCTCTGCCTCCGGCACCTCCCTGACCTTTTCCCTGGCATGGCCTTTTTCCCGGCCAGCCGCAAAACTGGTCGGCCTGTCGCTGGCCGCTGGCGTTTCGCTGGCCATGACGCTGCGCGAACTGGGCCTTCTGGTGACACTCAAATGGCCCAATGACATCTTAAAGGATGGAAAAAAACTGGCCGGCATTCTGGTTGAGCTACCCCCGGCCTCAACCGGGCAAAAGGAAGGCAATTGGGTTATCATCGGGGTCGGCCTCAACCTGCAACTGCCAGATGAACTGGAAACCCGAATTGGCCAGCCTGCGGCAGAGTCCCTGTGGCTTTCCAATATGGACAAAAACCGGCTGATGGCGGCGCTCCTCAATCGCCTGGCTGACGCGCTTTCCCTTTTTGACAAACAGGGGCTTGACGCTTTCCTGCCACAGTGGAATGAACTGCATGAATATGATGGAAAAAAAGTCGTGCTCCTTCAAAACGGGCTCCCCATACAGACGGGGTCTGTTGTCGGCATTGATGAATACGGACGCCTGCTTCTTGAGAAAAACGGTGACCGGATGGCTTTCAGTGCCGGGGATATTTCCCTTCGACCTGACAGCGGACAGGCTTGACCATGCTTTTACTGATTGATGCCGGCAATACATTAATAAAATGGGCGCTTGCCGAAGCCCAGGCCGTACCCGGTCATGCCGCATGGCAGCACGCGGGCGAAATAGCGCATGGCGAAATGGAAAAACTCCACGACCTGTGGAAAAAAGCCTTGTCCGGCCGCCCCATCCGGCGCGCCATGATTTCCAATGTTGCGGGCGCCGCCGCCAAAGAAAAAATCGAATCGCTCATTCAAAAGCTGCAACCGCCTCCTGCCTGCATGACATGGTTTGCGTCAGCCTCCTCACTGGCTGGCGTCACAAATAGCTATGCCGACTTTTCCCAGCTTGGCTGCGACCGTTTTGCGTCACTGGTTGGCGCGCGCTCGCTTTTCCCGGGGGAAAACCTAGTTGTCGTCACCTGCGGTACAGCGACCACGATAGATACCCTGACGGCAGATGGCCTCTTTATCGGCGGCATGATTTTGCCGGGACTGAGGCTGATGGCCAACTCCCTTTTCGGCAACACGGCACTGCTTCCCGATATCGGGCAAATGACCGAAAACATTCCGTCCTTTGCCCAGGATACCATCAGCGCTATTCGCAATGGCTGCATGACCGCCCAGTCCGGCGCCATTGAACATGCGGTTACCGTGCATGCACGCAGACTAACCCCCGTCCGCTGCCTTTTGTCCGGCGGCGCGGCAAAACTGGTCATGCCCTATCTTTCTATCCCCGCCCAAATTGTGGATAATCTGGTATTGCTCGGCCTGCACGCAGCCGACGCCCAAAAACATGCTTCGGATCCGTTATGCTGAAAATTTTTTTCTGGATATTAATTGCTGCCAATATTGTCCTGTTTGTCTTTCAGCAAACCTATTTTGACGCGCCATCCGGCGGAAAGCGGGAACCGGAACGCCTGACATACCAGTATCAGGAAGACAAGGTTCGCCTCTTGTCCGTTGATGAAATCAACCGGGCCATAGACAAGGCTAAAGCAACCGGGCAGGATACGGCCGCCCTCCAAAGCGTGATGGAGAACGCGGCAAAAAACGTGTCGGAAAACGCAACGGCAAACATAACCGAACGCGAGCCGGAAAGCGCATCCGGAATCTGTGTTGAAATTGGCCGTTTCACCAAATCGGAGGCAACGGCCTTTGAACAGCAACTGGCATCCCTGTCCCTGAATCCCGGAAACGTCAAACTGGCCCCCATCCAGGAAGGCAGTGCCTATATGGTTTTCATCCCGCCCGCAGCAAACCCGAAAAACGCTGAAGCCAAAATCGCGGAACTGAAGAAAAAAGGCATTGAAAGCTTCCTGATAAAAGACCAAACCAAACTGCGAGGGGCTATCTCACTGGGCGTTTTCAAAACCCGAGAGGCCGCCGCCAGTTACGCCGCCGAAATGGGCAAAGCCGGGCTGGCCGGGCTACAGATTGTGCCACGGGGCGCAACGGTGCAAAAACGGGTGTATCGCCTGAACAATCTGAATGACGAACAGCAAAAAGCCCTTGACGCCATGATGGGGCACTTTCCGGGACAATCCATGCAGCAATGCCAGCCGATATCGAAAAGTGCCGCATAAAAGCGCCCGTTTTCATGCATAATAAAAATTTATGTCAAAATGCCGTTGTATAATCGGTTTTAGCTGATTTTGGCATTTCGGAAACCCCATCCGGTTCTCCCGCCAACAAACCATTCCCATCCCTCAAATTCTTTTTTAATCGATATGAAATTCCAGATCATTCCTGTTACCCCTTTTCAGCAGAACTGCACGCTGATGTGGGACGAAAGCACAAACAAGGCTGCCGTTGTCGATCCGGGCGGCGACATTCCCAAGATTGCGGCACTTATTGAGCAAAAAGGCCTGTCTCTTGAAAAAGTGCTGGTGACGCATGGCCACCTTGACCACTGCGGCGGCGCCAAAGTACTGGCCGACCAGTTTGGCGTGCCCATTGAAGGCCCCAACGAAGCAGACGCCTATCTCCTGGATGACCTGGCGACCTCCCAGACCCGGATGTGGGGGTTGCCTGCCGGTACGCCATTTACGCCAAGCCGTTGGCTGAACCAGGGCGATACCGTCACGGTCGGCAACGAAACGCTCCAGGTATTCCATTGCCCCGGACACTCCCCAGGCCACGTGGTTTTCTTCCATGCACCAAGCAAAGTCGCGATTTCCGGTGACGTGCTTTTTGCCGGATCGGTCGGGCGCACAGACCTCCCGAACGGTAATTTCAATGCGCTGGCAAAGGCCATCCGTGAAAACATGTACACGCTGGGAGACGATGTCCAGTTCATTCCGGGACATGGCCCGGTTTCAACCATTGGCAACGAACGCCGCAGCAACCAGTACGTGCCGGATAAAAAATAATCCGGTTCAAGCCGTTTTTCCGGACAGGCTGATGCCAGAAATGGCGTCAGCCTGTTTTGTTTCCCCCCCAAAGCCCCCAAAAAAGCAGCCAATTTGGTATCATGTCAGGCGGACATCCTGAATAACAGGGTGTTTCTTCTTACCGTGAAAACCACAACAGGCCCGTCCTGTTTTCTTCGACGTTACTCAGCTTTTTCATGACCGTGCAAATGAATGCCTACCTGCTTTTGGCCATCCCCCTGGCGCCACTGGCAGGAGCTGTTGTCGCGGGTCTTTGGGGTACCGGCTTCATCGGCAGACCGCCCCGCTTTCGCCTGTCTCACCTGTTGACCATTTCAGGCGTACTGCTTTCCTTTTTGTTGTCCTTGTATGCCCTTTATGGCACAAGAGAAGGCGCGGTCTTCAACCTGCCTGTCTACAACTGGGTAGACTCCAGCTCGTTTCAGGCCGGGATCGGATTGATGATTGACGGCCTGTCTGCCCTCATGATGTGCATCGTCACCTTCATCTCACTGGTTGTCCACATTTATTCCATCGGTTACATGAAGGATGATCCGGGCAACGACCGTTTTTTTGCCTGCATCGCCTTTTTTACCTTCGCCATGCTGATGCTGGTGATGGCCAACAATTTCCTCCAGCTCTTTTTTGGATGGGAAGCCGTTGGCCTGGCGTCATACCTCCTGATCGGGTTCTGGCATGAAAGACCGACTGCGGCAACCGCCGGAACAAGGGCCTTTCTGATTAACCGTATCAGCGATGCGGTTTTTGTGCTTGGAATCGGCCTTTTGTTTTCCGCCACAGGCTCTTTCCAGTTTGGCGATATCTTCTCTGCCCGCCAGGAAATCGCCGGTATGGCTTTGCCCGGCACCGACTGGAACCTGATGACCGTGTCCTGTCTGTGCCTTTTTGTTGGCGCAATGGGCAAATCCGCCCAATTCCCGCTTCATGTCTGGCTGCCGGATTCCATGGAAGGCCCAACCCCGGTTTCGGCCCTGATTCATGCCGCAACGATGGTCACTGCCGGTATTTTCATGGTGGCGCGTCTGTCCCCCCTGTTTGAGCTTTCCGAAACCGCCCTGTCGTGCATGCTCATCATCGGCGCCATTACCGCGCTCTTCATGGGGCTGGTTGCGATGGTCCAAAACGACATCAAGCAGGTTATTGCCTATTCGACCATCTCCCAACTAGGCTACATGACCATCGCGCTGGGCGCTTCGGCCTATTCTGCCGCTGTTTTCCACCTGATGACCCACGCCTTTTTCAAGGCGCTGCTTTTCCTGGCGGCGGGCGTTGTCATTGTCGGCATGAACCATGACCAGGATATCCGGAACATGGGCGGCTTGAGGAAATACATGCCCGGCACCTGGCTCTCTTCCCTTGTCGCCTCATTGTCTCTGGCAGGCGTCCCGTTTTTTTCCGGTTTTTATTCAAAAGACAGCATCATTCTGGCTTTGGAAAATGGCCCGGACATGGCTGGCGCCCGCTTTGCCCTCATTGCGGCCTATCTGGGTGTTTTCATCACGGCGTTTTATACCTTTCGTTTGTTTTTCCTCGTTTTTCATGGCAAATCCCGCTTTGCCCAAAGACACCCCGATCCGGCATCCGAACATGAAAAACTGGCGCCCCATGAGCATGTCGGCATCTGCGCCGGAGAAACACCGCATAACGCGCCGCGCATCATGACGGCACCACTCATCATCCTGGCGATTCCGGCCTTTTTGATCGGCGCCGTCACCATCGGGCCAGTCCTGTTTGGCGATATTCCCGGCACATCCCTGTTTGTGGATACGACGCGCCATCCGGCCATGCAAAATCTGGCTGAGGGCTTTTCCGGCGCTGTTCCGATGGCGCTGCACGGCATTTTCTCACTGGCGAGCCTGCTGCTTGTCGCCGGAGGCGGCATTGCCGCCTGGTTTTACCTGGCAAAACCGCAGGCCCCAAAAAAACTGGCAAACGCACTGCCTATCCTGTACCGGCTGCTTCTTAACCAGTATTATCTGGTAAAAATCGGGGAAAAATTACTGGGCGTGGGCGTCCGGCTTTCCGAGCGCCTGTTTATCTTCGGCCATTTCACCAATTTCAGCGAAAGATTTGTCACCCGCTTTGTCCTGTTTTCAGGCAACGTCCTGTGGAAAATCGGGGAAATCCGGTTGCTTGACGGCCTGATAGCCAAAGGCAGCGCAAGGCTGGTTACCGGCATTTCTGGCATCATACGCAAAATGCAGTCGGGATACCTGTACCATTATGCGTTTGTCATGATACTCAGCCTTTTGTGTTTCCTGCTGTATTTTTGCCGATAATGTTTTTGATAACCGCTACGCCAGAATAAAATCCTGATGATGCCTTTTGCCGATCTGCCCGTTTTGAGCCTGACTATCTGGTGCCCGATTGTTTTCGGCCTCCTGATCCTTATGGCAGGAAAACGCAGCAGCCCTGCCATATCCCGGTATATTGCCCTGGTTGGCAGCATGGCAAGCCTGGGCATCTCCCTTTTGCTGGTCGCCGGTTTTGATCGCGCCAAGTCCGGGATGCAGTTTGTGGAAAAGGTGATGTGGATTGAGCGTTTCCAGATATGCTATGCCCTGGGCATTGACGGCATATCGCTCTGGCTGGTTGTCCTGACCGCCTTTATCCTGTGCATCGTTGTCCTTTCGGCCTGGAATTCGGACAAAACCGACCTGGCCCAGTACTTCGGCGCTTTCCTGATCCTTTCCGGCCTCATGATCGGTACTTTCTGCGAGCTGGAAGGCATGCTTTTTTAAGCCCTTTTCGAGGCAACCCTGGTTCCGATGTTCATCATCATCGGCGTCTGGGGTGGCAAGGACCGCGTCTACGCCAGCTACAAGTTCTTCCTCTACACGCTGCTCGGCTCCGTGCTCATGCTGCTCGCCATCATGGCCATGTACTGGCAGGCCGGCACGACGGACAT
>JAVBTJ010000007.1:0-21632 GCA_031556215.1 Oxalobacter sp. | reverse complement strand
CCCACTGTGATCTTCTGCCGGGGTTGCCCAACCGGGCGCTGCTTCTGGATCGGCTCCAGCAGAGCCTTTTCAAGGCAAGGCGGGGAGCCAGCCTTCTGGCCGTCATGTTTGTTGACCTGGACAAGTTCAAGCTCGTTAACGATACACTGGGCCACTATATTGGGGATCTGCTGCTCAAGGAGGTGGCGTCAAGACTCCAGGGGAGTATTCGCGAGTCCGACACGGCGGCGCGTATTGGCGGTGATGAATTTATTGTTCTTTTGCCGGATATCCAGTCGGAAGATGGCGCAAAACATATCGGGGAAAAAATCTTGCGGCGAATCCGCAAGGATTACATGCTGGATGGTAACCTGGTCAACATCGGCGTCAGTATCGGCATTGCCGTTTTTCCCATGCATGGCAATACGCATGAAGAACTGATGAGCAATGCCGATGCAGCCATGTATCAGGCCAAGCATGGCGGCGGGCCGTCGGTTATCTTGTACAGCGAGCTGTCTAAATAAGAGGTTACGGTTTTTTTGCGGTTTTTTTCGGGGTTCCCTGACGTTCTTTCAGGATGCGGGCAACCAGGTTGTCCATCACCTTCATCGTCATGGCCTGCGCCTGTTCTTCTGTTCCGGAAAATTTGTTGCCTTCGCTGACGATGGCCAGTGAGGTGACATAGCGACCATCAATCACGATGGTCGGGACGCCGTCAATTTTGTAGGCCGACTGCATCTGCACAGCCCCATCGCAGAGGGATTGC
The DNA here is from genome assembly GCA_031556215.1 of Oxalobacter sp. Lineage (GTDB taxonomy): Bacteria > Pseudomonadota > Gammaproteobacteria > Burkholderiales > Burkholderiaceae_D > Oxalobacter. The sequence continues at coordinate 20,887 of JAVBTJ010000007.1, read as the reverse complement.
ACGGTAAAGGAGCGGTACATTTCCAGGAATTTCTGGCGGTCGATGCCGTTTGTCTGTGCAAAATCGGCGATTTGCGTTTCATTGCGGAGTTTGGTTCGTTTGACCTGGACGGCATCGAAAATTTTATGGTGAAGGGCGTTGGTCATCTTCCCCATTGCGGAAAGGGTATAAAACAGGCGCTGTTGCAAGGCCATGTTGTCATTGAAGTTGATATGAACCCGTTTGAAGGCGATATTGCGGTTCTGTTTTTCCACCCATTTAATCAGTGCGCTGTCAAAAGCATAACAGTGGGAGCAGAAATAGCCGAAAAATTCGATGATTTCGACTTTCTTGCCTGTATCCGTCGGCTGCGGTTTTTCCAGTGTCAGGTAATCCACGCCGTTTTGCGGTGCGTCCGGAGAGGCGGTTGCCAGGCCGGTGGCGAAACAGAGTCCAAGGGCGAGCAGGAATCGGCAGAACATTTTCATGGCGCTTTTCCGTTACTGGGGGCGGGATGTGGTGAACTCAATCCCGTTTTCCTTGAGTTTTTGCTGTGTTGCCGTCAGGTTGGCTTGCGTGTAAGGCCCCAGGTGAACGCGATACAGGTTGCCGTTCTGGGATTTGACTTCCTTGATTTTGGCTTCAATGCCGAGCAGGGCCAGTTTGGCGCGCATGTTTTCTGCATCGTCTTTTTCACGATAGGCGCCAGCCTGAAGGTAGGTGGTTGGTTTTTCCTCTTCTGCGATGACTTTTACCTGTTGCTCTGGCGGGGTGGTGACTTCGGCTGTTGCTGCGTTTTTGTAGGCTTCTTTTGCCGTATCGCGGTTGCCGTACATCGGCTGGTTAGGATCGGAAAAAGGGGTTTGCGCTTCAGTGGCGGATTTGCCCTGCTTGAGCTTGTTGTTAAACGGCATGGGCGAGCGCGTGATGATCATGGCCACGATGATGGCAATCAGCAGTCCGGCAATCAGCCCACCAATAAAGCCGAGTATGGTGTTGTTTTTCCAAAGAAATTCGTATTGGATTTTTTTAGAGGGTTGTTTTTGAGCCATTTTTCGTTACATTTTGTTGGGGGCTGAGACACCCAGAAGGGCCAGCCCGTTTCTCAATACTTGCCTTGTGGCATCCAGAAGGGCCAGACGGGCGGTTTTCAGGGATTCGTCATCAACCAGGAAGCGTTCTGCATTGTAATAGCCGTGCAGCGCGCCAGCCAGGTCGCGCAGGTAAAAGGCGACCTGGTGCGGCCCCAGTTCGTGCAGGGCATGTTTCAGGACATCCGGATAATCGGCCAGCCGGCCCAAAAGGGTATATTCATGCGGGGAAGTCAGTGCGGACAGATCCGCTTTTTCCAACTGGGAAACGCCCCCCCCCCATTGTTCAAATACCGAGCAGATGCGGGCGTGCGCATATTGTATGTAATACACGGGATTTTCGTCAGACTGCGCCAGCGCCAGGTCAACGTCGAAAACAAATTCGGTATCGGCCTTTCTGGAGATCAGGAAAAAACGGACAGCATCCCGGCCGCGGGTGACATCGCCATTGCCGGACCATTCGATCAGGTCGCGAACGGTGACATAAGAGCCTGCCCGCTTCGAGATTTTGACTTCCGCGCCATTTTTCATGACGGTGACCATCTTGTGGAGGACATAATCCGGGTAATTGGCCGGGATTCCCATGCCGACCGCCTGCAGCCCCGCCCTCACGCGGGCAATGGTGCCGTGGTGATCGCTTCCCTGGACATTGATGACGGTGTCGTAACCCCGCTGCCATTTGTTGATGTGGTAGGCAACGTCCGGTACAAAATAGGTATAGCCGCCATCGGACTTTCTCATGACGCGATCCTTGTCGTCGCCATAATCAGTCGTTTTCAGCCAGAGCGCGCCGCCATCCTCAAAGGTTTTTCCCGCCTTTGAAAGGGCGCTGACTGCGTCATCGACCTTGCCATCGGTGTAAAGGGAGGATTCGAGATAGTAATTATCGAAATGGATGCCGAAGGCCGTCAGGTCGTTATCCTGTTCGTTTCTCAGGTAGGTGACGGCAAAAAGCCGGATGCCGTCAATATCTTCCGCATTGCCGCTGGCGGTGACGGCGGGGCAATTGCGTGCGGTAATGGTTTTTTTTGCCTGGAAGTCTGCCGCAATATCGGCAATATAGTCGCCGTTATAGGCGTCTTCCGGCCATTGGGTGTCGCCCGGCTTCAGGCCGCGTGCCCTGGCCTGGACAGAGCGAGCCAGGTTTTCAATCTGGACTCCGGCGTCATTGTAGTAAAACTCGCGTGTGACATCGTATCCCTGGGAGGCAAACAGGGCCGACAGCGCATCGCCCAGGGCGCCCTGCCGTCCATGTCCGACGTGCAGCGGGCCTGTCGGATTGGCCGAGACGAATTCGACCATGACTTTTTTGCTGTCACCGGTATGGCCACGGCCATAGTTTTCCCTCTGTTCCATGATGACCCGAACAACGGCCTGTTTGGCTGCCGGGGTTATCCGGAGGTTAATAAATCCGGGGCCTGCCACTTCCGCTGACTCGATCAGATCCTCACGGCCCGGCTGGGCCAATATGCCGCTGGCGATGGCCTGTGCCAGTTCGCGCGGATTTTTTTTCATGGGTTTTGCCAGTTGCATGGCAATATTGCATGCCACATCGCCATGTGACGCATCCCGAGGGCGCTCAAGTAAAATGGACGGACGGATATCCAACCCGCTTAACAGGGGCGTCAGGGCGTTTTCAAGCTGGTGAATGATTTGCTGTTTTTGTTGGTCTAGCATGGAAGTCAACGCAGATGTCAGTCGATGCAAACAGGGGCAATCTTTTAATGTCGGTGCGAAAGCCAGTCATTATAATCTGCCTTTATCAATAAGGTCTCGTTTTATAAGGGAAAAAATGGAAAAATCTCTTTTCCCCCGGAGGCGCAGCAAAAAGGGCCAGCCTTTTTCAGACTGGCCCTCCTGTTCCGGGTAAACCGGATCACTTGCCTTCCGGTCTTGGTCTTTTCTTCCCGTATTCTCCGGTGTTTTTGCGCCAGTTTCTGGGCGAGGTTTCGGTATCAAATATTTTTTGCTGCTCCGGCGTCAGTGTGGCATAGAAGGCTTTCAGCACGTCGAGCTGGGCTTCCATTTTTGCCTGCCGTTCTTTCGAGAAATCCAGCATCTTTTGCATGCGATCCGGAGCCGGCATATTGTCAAAATTGACCGGGGAGGCTGGTTTTGCTGGTGTCAGGTTCTTGATGGTGGCCTCGGAGTAGGTTTTCCATGCGCCTTCCTGGTTGGCAGAGAGTTTCAGCTTGTCATGCAGTTCAGCCTGTCGTCTTGCCATCATTTCGCTCCAGCGTGCCTCATGGCGGGCATCATCCGCATATCCCGGGCCGGCTTCCGGCTGTGGTGGCGCAGCCAGTGCGGTTGCAGCAAATCCTGCCGTGCCGATACAGATGCCGGCGGCAATGGTCATCAGCGATTTGTTCCATTTTTTCATTGCATGTCCTTTCAAAGACGTTTGGAAAAGAGAGTGAAACCAGTATAGGGAAGGACGTTCGCCAAAAGAAAGGGATTGCCTTTGCGCGAATGTAACAAGTTGTGTTTGCCGGTCTTCGGCCCGGAGGCGTTTGTATAGGGGAAAAGGAAAAAGCCCGAAAACATTTTGTTGCAAATGGCGCGGTTATCCCGATAAAAAACCGGCTCCGAAGAGCCGGTTTTGCACGAGAATCAGCCGTGCTTATTCTTCATAGCGGTTGACCAGGTGACCAACGCCGTCAATGATGACTTCGACTGTGCTGCCAGGGCGCATTGAGCCAACGCCGACAGAGGTGCCGCAGGAAATAATGTCGCCGGGCTCCAGTGTCATGTCGTGCGAAATCATGCTTACCAGTTTCTGCGGAGAGAAAACCATGTCGCTGATGGGGTAATTCTGGCGCTCGTCGCCGTTCAGGATGGTTTTGATGACCAGTTTGCCGGGATCCACATCCGTGACAATGCCGGGGCCGAATGAGCCGAAGGTATCAAAGCCTTTTGCGCGGGTCCACTGGGCAAAGGTCGGGTCTTTCTGGATGATTTCACCGGCGGTAACGTCATTGCTGCAGGTGTAGCCGAAGATGTAGTCGTTGGCATCCGCTTCGGAGACTTCCTTGCAGCGCTTGCCGATGACGATGGCCAGTTCGCCTTCGTAGACGACTTTGCCGTCATAGGATTTGGGTTTTTTGACCGCTTCGCCATCGGCGATGAAGGCCGTGCCCGGCTTCAGGAGATAAAGCGGCTCTTTGGGGATGGGTGAGCCCAGGCGTGCTGCCAGCGCGTTGAAGTTGTTCCACAGCAGGATCATTTTGGTTGGAGCGCAGGGCGTCAGCAGTTTGACGTCTGAACGCTTGACAGACTGGCCCGTCGGGGTCGGCTTGTCAAACATATTGCCCGTATAGGCCGCAATCGTATCGCCCTGCATCAGGCCAAAGCCGATCTGGCCTGCCTGCTCATAACGTACCCATGATTTCATTTTATCTCCTTGAGTGTTAGTTTTAAATTACATGTTGGCAATCATGATATTGCCGAATTCGGAAGTGGAAACTTCGTCTGCGTCTTTCATCAGGCGGGAAAAATCGCTGGTAACACGCTTGGACGCGATGGCCTTTTGCATGGAATCAATCACGATATCCGCTGCTTCGTTCCATCCCATGTGGCGCAGCATCATTTCAGCCGAAAGAATCAGTGAGCCGGGATTGACGTTGTTTTTGCCTGCCATCGTCGGTGCGGTGCCGTGGGTTGCCTCAAAAATAGCCGTGGAGTCAGAGATGTTGGCGCCGGGGGCAATGCCGATGCCGCCGACCTGTGCGGCCAGTGCATCGGAAATATAGTCGCCGTTGAGGTTGAGCGTTGCGATAACGCTGAATTCCTCCGGGCGCAGCAGGATATCCTGGAGAAAGGCGTCGGCAATGGCATCCTTGACGACAATATCCTTGCCGGTTTTCGGATTTTTGAAGGTGCGCCATGGGCCTTTCCCGATTGGCGCGGCGCCAAATTCTTCCTGCGCCAGCGCATAGCCCCAGTCACGGAAGCTGCCTTCGGTAAATTTCATGATATTGCCCTTGTGTACCAGGGTAACGGAGGGGCGGTCATTTTCGATGGCATACTGGATGGCTTTGCGGACAAGGCGTTCGGTGCCTTCCTTCGATACCGGCTTGATGCCGATGCCGGAGGTGCCGGGGAAGCGGATCTGGCTGACGTGCATTTCGCGTTCCAGGAAGTCGATGACTTTTTGCGCTTCAGGCGAGCCTTCGGCCCACTCAATCCCGGCATAGATGTCTTCGGTATTTTCGCGGAAAATGACCATGTCGGTTTTTTCCGGTTCCTTCAATGGCGAGGGCACGCCATCAAAATAGCGTACCGGGCGCAGGCAGACATACAGATCCAGTTGCTGGCGCATAGTGACGTTCAGCGAACGGATGCCGCCGCCGATGGGCGTGGTCAATGGCCCCTTGATGGAAATAACATAATCCCGGAGAGCCTGCATGGTTTCGTCAGGCAGCCAGACATCAGAACCGTATACCTTGAGGGACTTTTCGCCCGCATAGACTTCCATCCATTCAATCTGGCGCTTGCCGCCGTAGGCTTTGGCTATCGCCGCATCGATCACCTTGCGCATGACGGGGGTGACATCAATGCCGATGCCATCGCCCTCAATGAAAGGAATGATGGGGTTATCAGGCACATTCAATGAAAAGTCGGCATTGACGGTGATTTTTTCACCTTTTGCCGGAACCTGAATATGTTGGTACATGACTGTCTCCGAATAAAACGAGGGTTAATACATGAATGCGTTCTTTAAAGTACCGCCTGAATCAGACGACGGCACCGTCATTGTTGCTTTTTTCCTTGACCTGCTTGATCAGGTCTTCACGCTTGATACCCAGGCGCATGGCAATGGCCGCGGCAACGAAAACGGAAGAATAGATACTGAACACAATACCGATGGTCAGCGCGATGGCGAAATTATGCAGGGTCGGGCCGCCGAAGAAGAGCATGGCAAGTACCATTGCCTCGGTACAGCCGTGCGTGATCATGGTGCGGGAAATCGTCCGCGTGATGGCGTTGTTGATGACTTCGGTAACCGTTGCACCGCGCATGGTGCGGAAGTTTTCGCGAACCCGGTCGAAAATAATGACGGATTCGTTGACGGAATAGCCCAGAACTGCCAGAACCGCTGCCAGAACCGAGAGGGAAAATTCCCATTGGAAGAAGGCGAAGAAGCCCAGGATGATGATGACGTCGTGCAGGTTGGCTAAAATCGCGGCGACACCGTATTTCCATTCAAAGCGGAACGCCAGGTAAATAATGATGCCGATAATGACTAGGGATAGCGCCAGCAGGCCATCATGCGCCAGTTCATCGCCGATCTGGGGGCCGACGAATTCAACCCGCTTTAACGAAACGTCCGGGCTTTTTTCCTTGAGCGCGGAAAAGAGTTTTTCGCTCAGTTCAGCAGAAGTAATGTCTTTCCTGATCGGCAGGTTGATGATGACATCCTGCGCCCGGCCGAAGTTCTGCACCTGGAAATCCTCGCCGACATCCAGCCCTTTGACGGTTTCCCGGATATCGGCCAGGTTGGCTGCCTGCGAGTAGGTGACTTCAATGGCAGTGCCGCCCGTGAATTCATTGGACAGGTGCAGCCCATTGTAAAAGAGGAAGAAGACTGCAGCCAGGAACGTGGCAAAGGAAATGAGGTTGAAAATCAGCGCATGGCGCATGAAAGGGATGTCTTTTTTTATTCGGAACAATTCCATGATGAATTCCGTAATCTGGTAATCAATAAATAACAATAAAAAGGGTCATGGTGAAGAATCAGTCTTCTTCCGGTCGCCATACCTGCCCGATGGCAAGGGAATCAATCTGCCGACGGTGTCCGTACCACAGGTTGACCAGGCCGCGCATCACAAAGACGGATGAGAAAAGCGAGGTCAGAATCCCCAGGACGTGCACAACGGCAAAGCCCCTGATCGGGCCGGAACCCAGCATCAACAGGGCAAGACCGGCAATCAGGGTTGTCACGTTGGAATCTAAAATGGTGGCCCAGGCGTGAGCAAAGCCGTTTGCAATCGCCATTTGCGGGGAATGTCCTGCCCGCAGTTCTTCCCGGATACGTTCATTAATCAGCACGTTGGAGTCGATAGCCATACCCAGTGTCAGCGCCAGCGCGGCGATACCCGGCAGCGTCAGCGTAATCTGCATCAGCGACAGGACGGCGACCAGCGTCAGGATGTTCACGGTCAGCGACAGCACGCTGAAGACGCCAAACAGCGTGTAGTACGCGATCATGAAGACAGAAACCGTCAGGAAACCGTAGAGGGTGGACTTGAAGCCTTTGGAAATGTTTTCCGCGCCAAGCTGTGGCCCGATGGTGCGTTCTTCAATAATTTCCATTGGCGCGGCCAGGGAGCCAGCCCGCAAAAGCAGGGCCAGATCGGTTGCCGCCTGTGCATTGCCCATGCCCGTGATCTGGAACTTGGATCCCAGTTCGTCACGGATGGATGCCACCGTCAGGACTTCACCCTTGCCTTTTTCAAAGAGCACAATGGCCATGAGCTTGCCCACCTTGCCTCGCGTTGCCTGGCGCATCCTGCGTCCGCCATCGCCGTTCAGGTCGATGGCAACCGCAGCAGACTGGTGCTGGTCAAAGGTCGGCGACGCGTTTGCAATATATTCGCCGGTAATGACCGGCTCTTTATAGAGGATGACGGGGGTTCCGCTGCCAACGGTATACAGTTCGGAGCCGAACGGAACCGCCACCGTCATTTCGGTTCCCCGGACAACGGATTCATCAACCATGCGTACTTCCAGCGTGGCGGTGCGGCCAATAATGTCTTTTGCCCTTGAAACGTCCTGCACGCCAGGCAACTGCACGACAATCCGGTCTGCGCCCTGGCGCTGGATAACCGGTTCATTGACGCCCAGTTCGTTTACCCGTTTGGACAGGGTCGCAATATTCTGCTTGAGGCTGTTTTCCTGCGTTTCCTTCAGCATTTCCGGGCGAAGGGAAAGCGACAGCTTGTATTCCGCGCCCTGCACATTTTCCGTGACGACTTCCTGAAGCTGTCGGGAAATCAGGTCTTTTGCCTTGTTCCGGGTTTCCGGGTCGGTAAACTGCATTTCAATTTTGTCGCCGACCCGGGTCAGGTTGGAATAGCGGATGCCTTTTTCACGCAACTGGCTCCGAAGGGCTGACTGGATGCCCTGCAGGCGGGAATTGATCGCCGCCTTGATATCCACCTTCATCAGGAAGTGGACGCCGCCCCTCAGGTCAAGACCCAGGTACATGGGCAGCGCCTTGATGCTTTGCAGCCATTGCGGGGTATTGGAAATCAGGTTGAAGGCAATACTGTAGGTCGGGTCAGCCGGATCCGGGTTCAGTTTGCGCTCAAGCACGTCTTTCGCCTTGAACTGGATATCGGGGTCGGCAAAGCGCGCGCGAATCGTTTGGTGGACACCGCTGGTTTCATAATAAATGCCGTCTGTCGCAATGCCGTCGGCTTGCAGAATCCGTTCGACCTGCTGCATCAGGCCGGTATCCACCTTGATGGTGGCTTTGAGGCTGCTGATCTGCACGGCAGGGGATTCACCAAAGAAATTGGGGGTGGTATAGACGATGCCGAACAGCACGGCGACAATAATAATGAGGTATTTCCAGAGAGAATAGCGGTTCATGGTGATTCAGCTTTTATATCAAAAATGCGCTTTGCCTGGGCGCTCGGCTTTTGGCGGGGCAATCAAAGGGATTCAAGCGTTCCTTTTGGCAATTGGGCAACAATAGCCGCTTTCTGCACGAAAACCTCCGCGCCGCTGGCCATCTGCATCGAAACATGGTTTTCGGAAACCTTGGTCACGGTACCCAAAAGCCCGCCGGAGGTCACGATTTCATCCCCTTCGGCAAGCGCTTCCACCATATCCTTCTGCTCTTTCTGCTTTTTCTGTTGTGGGCGGATCATCAGGAAATAAAGCACCACGAACATCAGGATAATCGGCAGGAATCCGCCGATACTGTCCATGTTGAGCCCGGACGTAAGCGATTGTGCATGGGCGTTTGAAATGAGCATGTCAACTCCAGGTCATTGTTTAATAAACATGAAATTCTAGCACTGGCAGGCTGGTTCGGGGTGTTTTGATGTGGTTATTACAAAAAGGAACCACTGATAAGCGGTTTCCAGGTCAGATGCCCCGTTCCCGTCCCGCCGAAAATTCGCGCATAAACGCGGCAAAATGGTCGTTTTCGATGGCGGTACGCATTTCCTGCATCAATTGCAGGTAATAGTGCAGGTTGTGGATGGTAGCGAGGCGGGCGCCCAGGATTTCGCCGGTTCGGTTCAGGTGGTGGATGTAGGCGCGTGAAAAATGGCGGCAGGCATAGCACTGGCAGGTTTCATCCAGCGGCATGTCATCATCCTTGTATCGGGCATTCCGGATCTTGATGTCGCCAAAGCGGGTGAAAAGCCAGCCGTTTCGGGCATTGCGCGTGGGCATGACGCAATCGAACATGTCGATGCCATTGGCCACGCCAAGAACCAGGTCTTCCGGGGTGCCGACCCCCATCAGGTAATGCGGCTTTCCTTCCGGAAGGCGCGGCCCCACATGGGAAAGGATGCGGCGCATTTCTTCTTTGGGCTCTCCCACGGACAGGCCGCCGATAGCCATGCCGTGAAATCCCATTTCATTTAATGCCGCCAGGGATTCATCGCGCAATCCGGTATACATGCCGCCCTGGACAATGCCAAACAGCGAGTTCGGGTTGGCATGCAAGTCAAATTCGTCTTTTGAGCGCTTTCCCCAGCGAAGGGAAAGCTGCATGGATTTGGCCGCTTCATCGAAGGTTGCCGGGCGTTCGTTAATCAGGTAGGGTGTGCATTCGTCGAACTGCATGACCACATCGGCATTGAGCGCGTGCTGTATCTGCATGGAGATTTCCGGCGACAGGAAAAGCTTGCTGCCGTTGATCGGGGAAGAAAAACGGACGCCTTCCTCTGAGATCTTCCGCATGGCGCCAAGCGAATAGACCTGGAATCCGCCGGAATCCGTCAGGATGGGCTTGTCCCATCCTATGAAACGGTGAAGGCCACCAAATTTTTCAATGACCTCCGTTCCCGGTCGCAGCCAGAGATGGAAGGTGTTGCCCAAAATGATCTGGGCATCAATTTCCCGGAGTTCAAGCGGCGACATCGCCTTGACCGAACCATAGGTGCCAACCGGCATGAAAATGGGCGTTTCAATGGTGCCGTGATTTAAGGCAAGCCTTCCGCGCCGGGCGTTGCCGCTGGTGTTCAGGAGTTCAAATTGAAGCATGGGTCGAGTATTAATCAGAGGTTCCTTGTGCCGCACAGTTTAACAGCATCGCATCGCCGTAACTGAAAAAGCGGTACTTTTCGGCGATGGCATGGACGTAGGCTTTTCGTATCTGCTCAAACCCGGCAAAGGCCGAGACCAGCATCAGAAGCGTCGATTTCGGCAGGTGGAAATTAGTGACAAGCCGGTCAACCGTCCTGAACCGGTAGCCCGGCGTAATAAAAATGCGTGTGTCGCTGCTTCCGGCTGTCAGGGAGCCGCTTTGCGAGGCAGCTTCAAGCGCGCGCAGGCTGGTCGTGCCGACCGCGATGATTTTTCCGCCCGCTGCGCGCGTCTGGCGGACGGCGTCTGCGGTGGCGTCAGAAATGGTGTAGTGTTCGGCGTGCATCTGGTGTTCGGCGAGATTTTCTGTCCGAACCGGGGCAAAGGTGCCAGCACCGACATGGAGGGTGACATGGGCCGATTTCACCCCTTTTTCATGCAGGCGATCAATCAGGGGCTGGTCAAAATGCAGCCCGGCAGTTGGTGCGGCAACCGCGCCTGGAACCCTTGCATACACGGTCTGGTAGCGGGTTTCATCAAAATGGTCTGCCTGGCGCTCGATGTAGGGCGGAAGGGGAATATGGCCATGCTGATCCAGAAGACGGATTACCTCATCCGGAAAGGAAAGCGTAAAAAATTCGCCCTGCCTTTCACCGACCCGGACATCAAAGGCATCGGCCAGCCGGATATTGCTGCCGGTTTTGGGAGATTTGGATGCCCTGATCTTGGCGATGGCGCTCTTCTCGTCAAAAATCCGCTCGATCAGGACTTCGACTTGCCCGCCGGTCTGTTTTGTCCCGAAAAGCCGTGCCTTGATGACGCGGGTGTCATTGAAAACCAGCAGGTCGCCCGCAGAAAGCAGATCGGCAATGTCGGAAAAGTGCCGGCCTGCCAGCGATGCGGAAACATCCAGAAGGCGTGATTCACTGCGCCCGGGCAGGGGAACCTGCGCAATGAGGTCGGGCGGCAGGTCAAAATCAAAATCAGACAGGGAATACATAAAGCGTTTTTAACCCAAGTGATGACATAACTGACACATTTTTGACATCAGATTGGATTTAAATTACTTCAATTTTTTCTTCAAGAAATTTACAAAAATTATCACACTCTGAACATCTTCCTCTAACAATATCCAGCTTGCTGACCATACGTTCACTATAAGCGCGATAGAAACGCGGTATTTTTTTCAGACGAGGCCTGCCATTCTTTAGCTTTGTCTTGTACCCGAGCGGAATTAGGCGCGTTTCTACATCCTGGATTGTTTCGTAATTGGTGTGAATTTCTGGCTCATGAGATGCCAGAAGCCATGTTTCGCTGGAAAAGGTTGGTAATACATAAAACATTTTATTTGGCTTATCGCTTTCGCTAAGCCAATGATTGATTGCATTTTCGCAAAATGTTCGTCGATCAATATTTGCAGGGGAAAATATATCATGTGTCATTTCTTCAGCAATATCGGTATCAAGCTGAATTATTAACCCATCTGCATTTGCCGCGTTAAGAAGAACATCCCATCGATTGGCACGCGCTTTGGAAGCAAGTTCTTTTTCCCACGTTGGCATATCATCACTAACAACAATTTGCTTGCGTATGGAATACCTCTCACACCACGATTTTACTTCAGTCCAGCCATGTGATGGATAGTTTCCAGATGTTTGATCTTTTACCGGACTCAGTTCTCGTATATCGATACCGATACCAGATCCAGTAATCTCGCTTATTTTATCGGATATCGCTTTTATAATCTCAATATCTGTTGGGCCTTCACATACAAGCAGAAAAACCTTGTTGTTAGAAGCCATGAGGAAGGCCTCCGATTGCGCCTGAAAGCCAGATCTCAGATAATTTCATTCCGTAGTATTTTTCTTCCCAGTCATTTTTCGTTACCCCTTCCGGCGGAGAAATTCTCTTGACTTTTGTTTGCCCTTCCTTGTCTCTTTCAACAACGAAAAGTCGATGATCATTATTAAATAGATCTATTCCATCCAGTGTTACAGGATTGTGCGTTGTCAGAAAAATTTGTTTAAGTTCATTTTCTACAATTATTTCGTTAATCTGTGACATTAGTGTGCGTATAAGAACAGGATTTAATGCGCTATCAATATTGTCAACCGCAATAATATTCGGTGAATCTTCATGTGTTAAAAGCAAAAGGGTAAATAGAACATAAAGAGCTCCTTCACTTACATCATAAGCATACAAACTATTGAAATTTTTTTTCATATACTTGTCTGTATATTTAAGCACTCTTCTTCCCATGCTAATATGCTCGGACGCAAGGGTTGAATCAATATTTGATGTCGAGCCGATAGATTGAAACCAATCCATAAGTTTAAAAAAACGTCTAAGTTCTTTTCTATGTGGGTTTTCTTTGCTTAAAACAATCTCATGAAAAGCCTCTGCAAGCCTCCCTCCATACAGACCCAATGGTGCCTTGTTACTGCCATCAGAACTGACGCCTCTTAATATTGGTGTTGAGGGGGCATAAATTGCAAAATTCTTGATGTCTTCCATATCTGAAAAGTCATCATGAATAGACCTATACAATGAAATAATGCTGGCTTCTTTATCAATTTTAGATGACATAGCGATGCCATCTAAACGGGAACCATTATTGGATCGTCCGGCAACTTTTTTTCCTGTTTTTTTACTAAATAAGGATTCTGAGTGATAAGAGAAACCGGTGTTTGGGCTAATTCCCATGGAATAAGAATATGATTCTGTTTCAATTTCTATTCGAAGTAAAGCCCTCCTGTCTTTGTTTTTGAAAGAGCTTCTAAATATTTCTGGCGCTGATAGTCTTGCCCCCCTTCTAGCAAGCCTCTCATAATCAACTCCGCCTTCAATGGAGGCAGAGGCGATGGCAATAGATTCTAATAAATTGCTTTTCCCTGCTCCATTGCTGCCAATGAGAACATTAATTCTTCCGAACTCCACCTCTTCTTCCAGAATTGATTTAAATCCATTAATTTTAATTTTTTTTAACAGTGAGCTCATTTTCAACCAATCCTATACGGGCGTTTCGTTTTTTATTTGCTGGTTTCTCGAATATAAATAAAGGTGTATGTCTGAACCACTCTTTCTCGGAGTGTTTTTTGGAAAAGGATGCTGCTGATAAAATTCACCAAGCCCATCAATTCTTTTGCTGAAAATGCTTTCAAGTGGTTCACTGAAAGTTATCTTTTGGCTTCAGAGAAATATTGTCTGTTATTTTTTATAAATGTCATTGTACATAACGCAAGCTTTTTTCGTAAAGTGTAACAAGCGCCCCCCTCGCACCCCCATTCTTTGCTCAGCGTCAGCAACATGCAGTATATATCAGCAGGTTCCTAGAGAAAACCGCTTTATGATGGTGTATCCGCCGATGTGGCCTCTTCTGGCGTCGGCAGTTCGTCATCCCGTTGGCTGTCGCTATGGGTACGTCCGTAAAGGTGGGTCATCTGAGCAAGATAGGCTGTGCACCAGCTTTCCAGTTGATCCCAGGTAAAACGCCATTCCCATGATCCTGTCGGTTGCCCTGGCTTGTTCATGCGATGGGAGGCGTCCAGTCCCAGGATATCCTGCATGGGCGCAATGGCATAGCGGGAGACTGAAGACAGTGCGGCGCGAATCAGGTCCCATTGAATCCAGTCGCCGTTGATGCTGAGATAACGGCGGGCGTGATCCCGTTCATGTTCGCAGGCATCGTCCCACCAGCCGCGGGTGGTGTTGTTGTCGTGCGTGCCGGAGTAAACAATGGCGTCCGGCTCATGATTATGGGGCAGGTAAAAATTCTCCGGATTGTGGTCAAAGGCAAACTGCAGGATGCGCATGCCCGGAAAATCAAAGGTTTTTCGCAACTCGATGACATCCGGGGTAATGACGCCGAGGTCTTCCGCAATGAAATTGAGTGAGCCGAGCGATTTTTTCATGGCATGGAAAAAATCGGCTCCCGGCCCTTTTCGCCACTGACCCGTGATGGCGGTCGGCGCATCTGCCGGGATTTCCCAGTATGCCGCAAAGCCCCGGAAATGATCTATCCGCACCATGTCGTACAGCTTCATCATATGCGCCACCCGGTCTGACCACCAACGGTAGTTGTCGGCGGCAATGACATCCCAGTCATACAGCGGGTTTCCCCAGCGCTGGCCGGTATCGCTGAACTTGTCTGGCGGAACGCCCGCCACCACTGTCGGGCGGCCGTGCGAATCAAGCCTGAAAAGCGCCGGGCGAGACCAGACATCGGCGCTGTTTAAGGAAACGAAAAGCGGCAGATCGCCAATGATTTCAACCCCGTGATGATTGGCGTAGTTTTTCAGTTTGAGCCATTGCTCATGGAAACACCACTGGCAGAATTTCCAGAAACGGATATCGCTGTCATGCGTTTTTTCCGCTTCCCGCAAGGCAGACGGCTCGCGCATTGCCAAAGGCCGGGGCCAGTTCTGCCATCCCTCCTGTGTGCCGGTGTATTTGGCGTCAAGTGCCCGGAAAAGTGCATAATCATGCAGCCAGTTTGCCTCTTCTTCGCAAAAACGGAGAAAGGAGCCGAACGCGGGAACCGTTTTTTCTGCAAAAAAACGTTCGGCCGCCATGCGCAGGCGGGAGAGGCGAAAGCGCGTCACGGTCGGGTAATCCACCCGGCTGTTGTCAAACGAAATGTCCGGCGACAGTTCTTCCTTCGTCAGCCAGCCCGCCCCCATCAATTGTTCCAGGTCAACCAGCAGGATATTGCCGGCAAAAGCCGAAGGGCTCATGTAAGGGGAATTGCCGACACCGATATCGACCAGCGGCAGCATTTGCCACAGGGTTTGCTTGCCGGCTTTCAGCCAGTCAACAAAGTGATAGGCGAATTGACCCAGATCGCCTGACCCGAAAGGGCCCGGCAGGGAAGTGGGATGAAGCAGAATGCCGCTGCGTCTGGTCAGTTTCATAGGGTCTCCATATCCGGGCGACAGACAGGCCCGGATGTTGCTGAAAGGAAAATATCCGATGCATCCCGATAATGTACAGGTATTCCCCCGGACAGGGGATATATTTTCTGCGTTTTCAGGATGGATGTCATTTTTTTTGCGGCTCACGTTATCATTTCGGTTTGAACCAGAATTACGGAAATGCGGCATGTCATCCAAAAAAACCGGTACCAAAGCCAGCCGCCTTGAGCGTCTGGGCTTGCGTTCGGACAGGGATTTTGTCCTGCATCTGCCGATGCGGTACGAAGATGAGACGCGCATCTGGCCGATCCGTGACGCCTTCCGCGCGGAGGGAAGCGCCCAGGTTGAAGGGGTTGTGACCCTGTGCGAAATACAATACCGTCCCCGCCGCCAGATGGTTGTTTGCATTGCGGACGAGACGGGGGAATTGTTCATGCGCTTTCTCCATTTTTACGCCAGCCAGCAAAAGCAGCTTGCCGTGGGCACGCGGGTTCGTGCCAGGGGGGAGGTGCGCCAGGGGTTTTTCGGCGCGGAAATGGTGCATCCGGTTTATCGCGTGGTGACGGAGGAGACGCCGCTTCCGCAGGCGCTGACTCCGGTTTATCCCTCAACAGAAGGGGTTTCGCAAAATATCCTGCGAAAGGAAATCTCGGTGGCGATGGGGCGGATGGACTGGGCGGACACCCTGCCTGCCGCGATGCTTGCCCGCCTGGATTTGCCTGCTTTTGCCGATGCCGTCCGGCTGCTGCATCATCCCCCGCCGGATGTGGATGAAAATGCGTTGATCGAGCGGACACATCCGGCCTGGCGGCGAGTCAAGTTTGACGAACTGCTGGCCCAGCAACTTTCCATGAAACGGGCGCATACCCGCCGCCGCAAACAGGTGGCCCCGGCGCTGGCGGTTTCCGGGACGGTCAGCCAGGGGCTTCTGGATGCGCTGCCGTTTGACCTGACTGGCGAACAGAACCGCGTTGTAGCGGAAATCACGGAAAACATGTGCCTGCCGTACCCCATGCAGCGTTTGCTGCAAGGTGATGTCGGGAGCGGAAAAACCGTTGTGGCGGCACTGGCCGCTGCGCAGGCCATCGATAGCGGCTGCCAGGTGGCCATGATGGCGCCCACGGAAATTCTGGCAGACCAGCATTTCCAGCGCATTGCCGAATGGATGGCGCCGCTTGGGGTGGATATTGCCTGGCTGACTGGCAGCATGAAAAAGAAAGAAAAGGAGGCGTCGCTTTCCCGGATTGCCTCCGGGGAGGCGCGGCTGGTCATCGGAACCCATGCCCTCATCCAGGAGGGCGTGCACTTTGAAAACCTGGGGCTGGTTATCGTGGACGAGCAGCACCGGTTTGGCGTCGGGCAGCGCCTGATGCTGCACAGCAAGGGGGAAAGCGGGGCAGAGGTGGTGCCGCACCAGTTGATGATGAGCGCCACCCCCATTCCCCGGACGCTTGCCATGACATACTATGCCGACCTGGATGTCTCCGCGATCCATGCGCTGCCGCCAGGCAGGACGCCGGTTGTGACCCGGCTGGTTGACCGGGAAAGGCGCAATGAGGTGATCGAGCGCATCCATGCAGCGGCGCTGTCCGGGCGGCAGGTTTACTGGGTGTGCCCCCTGATAGAAGAGTCCGAGGCGCTCCAGTTGCAAACGGCGGTGGAAACCCATGCGCTTTTGCGGGAAGCCTTGCCCGACCTGCATGTCGGATTAGTGCATGGTCGCCTGAAACAGGTAGAAAAACAGGCGGTCATGGATGATTTTGTGCAGGGAAAGACACACCTGCTGGTGGCAACGACGGTGATTGAAGTGGGGGTGGATGTGCCCAATGCGTCATTGATGGTCATTGAGCATGCTGAGCGTTTTGGCCTGTCCCAGTTGCACCAGTTGCGCGGACGTGTCGGGCGCGGCGATGCGGAAAGCGTCTGCCTGCTGCTGTATCAGTCGCCATTGGGGGGAACCGCCAGGCAGCGTCTGATGACCATGCGCGAAACAACGGACGGGTTTGCCATTGCCAGAAAGGATCTCGAAATTCGTGGGCCGGGAGAATTCCTGGGCGCCCGGCAGTCTGGTCAGGCGATGTTGCGCTTTGCCGATCTCCAGACCGATACCGACCTGATTGACGCCGCAACAGAGATTGCCCGGGCGCTTCTGGATGATCCGGGCGAAGCGGCGCAGGCCATTATCGCAGCCCACCTCCAGCGTTGGCTGGGGGGCGTTGAAGATTATCTGAAGGTGTAGGGGGCGGCGTGGAATCGCGAGTTTTTCTCTATTTGCGGCTGATCCGCATCGAAAAACCCATCGGGTACATGCTTTTGATGTGGCCAACGCTTTGGGGGCTGTGGATGGCTGCCGAAGGCTGGCCCGGCTGGCCCTTTTTTCTGATTTTTACCGTGGGTTCCGTGCTGATGCATTCTGCCGGGTGCGCGATAAACGACTTTGCCGACAGGGATTTTGACCGGCATGTCAAACGCACGAAAGATCGCCCGCTGACATCCGGAAAAATCGCGCCGTGGGAAGCCATCATGGTCGGGGTTGTCCTGCTGCTGGTTTCTCTTCTGCTGGTCTTGCAACTCAATGCGCTGACGCTCAAGCTGGCGGTGGTTGCCCTGTTTTTTGCCGTGACCTATCCCTGGTTCAAGCGTTTTTTTGCCTTGCCCCAGGCCTATCTCGGCATCGCATTCGGGTTTGGCATCCCGATGGCTTTTGCCGCTGTTACGGGCGCGATTCCCGCCACCGCATGGTGCCTGATGCTGGGCAACCTCTTCTGGACGCTGGCTTACGACACGGAATATGCGATGGTAGACCGGGATGACGACCTGAAAATCGGCATCCGGACATCGGCCATTACCTTTGGATGCTTTGACGTGGCAGCAGTGATGTTGTGTTACGCGCTGATGCTGCTGATCCTCGCCCTGACCGGGTTTTCTGCCGGGCTGGGATACGGTTTTGCGGCCGGGCTCATCTGCGCGGTTTTCTGCGTGGTGCTCCAGTACCGGCTCATCCGGACGCGGGAACGAATGCGCTGCCATCTCGCTTTCCGCTGCAATAACCTCATAGGGCTGGTATTATTTGGGGGGATACTGCTGGACTATGCCTTGCATTAAGGTTTATCCTATGAGTCATGCAGGTAAGACAAAAAACAGTCAAAATGAACTTTGCATGAAAGCAGTTACCAATAAGTTTACAGAAGTGAAAGGACTAATCATGGAAACGACAAGCGAAGCAGGCACCAAACTGATGGGTAATCTGAAGTCGATTATCCAGGATGCCGAAAAAATGCTGGAAAACAGCGCGCAACAGGGTAGCGAGAGCTTCCAGAAAGCCAAGGAAAGAATGGAAGCGACACTGGTGGATGCCAAATTTGCCATGCGCGAACTGGAAGACATCGTTGTCAGCAAGGCAAAAAATGCCGCCGTCTGCACAGCAGAATATGCCAAGGAACATCCGTGGCAGGCTGCCGGTGTGGTTGCCGTCATCGGCGTAATGCTGGGTATGCTCATCGCACGCAAATAAGTTTTTGCGAATGGGTATTCTCAAAAATATGGCAAGGATGGCGAGCGCACTGCTCGCCATCGTCCAAACACGAATCGAGCTTTTTACGGTTGAGTTGCAGGAAGAAGCACAGCGCTTTCTTTCCTATCTCATCCTTTCGCTTATTGCGCTCTTTTTCGTGATGATGACCTTTCTTCTTGCCGTATTGCTCGTTATCGTCCTGTTCTGGGATAGCTGGCGTATCCTGGCGATCAGCGGGCTGATGGTGTTTTTTGGCGTTGCTGCCGTATTGATCGGCGTCGGCATTCGCAGCAGCTTCCGCAAAAAACCGAGAATGCTGGCCTCTACCCGAAGTGAAATCGCCCGGGACATTGAGCGGATGAAATCAGGCGGATAAAAAACAGGCAGACAGGATGACGGAAAGGCAAAAATCACTGGCCGAGCGCCGCGAAGAACTTGTTGCAAAAAGCGCGATCCAGCGCGAGCAGCTTGTTGCGCTGGTTGCGGACACCTGGCAGCCGGGAGCCGTATCGACCGGCAAGCATATCCTTTTGCAGGCCCGCGAAAAACCCTTGCTGTCCGGCCTGATGGCAACGCTGGCCTTCCTGTTTTTCCGCAAGCGCCGCCTGTTTTCCCTGCTTGCGACAGCCGTGGTCTCATTCAAGACCTGGTCAAAATTTTCCCCTTACCTTATGCCGATTCTCAACCGGCTGATGCAGTTTATCCAGCAAAGACGCAAACGCTAGGAACTATCGTTCTTAGTCCTTCCCGAATTCCGCCCCCAACTCAACACTTCGCGCCGCAGCGGCTTTGGCTGCGGTGACAATAGCGTCTTTCAGGCGGTTTGCTTCCATCACGGACAGGGCGGCAAAGGTGGTGCCGCCGGGGGAGGTGACGCGCTCGCGCAGGACGGCGACAGGTTCGGCTGACTGCATTGCCAGTTCGCTGGCGCCCCGAAAGGTGGCGACAGCCAGGCGTTTTGCCTGCTCATCGTTTAAGCCAAGTGTTTTCCCCGCTTCCTCAAGCGCCTCGATAAAATAGAAAACATAAGCCGGGCCGCTGCCTGATATGGCGGTAACCGTATCCAGCAGGGTTTCGCGCTCGACCCAGAGCGTCATGCCGACCGCCTGCATGATTTCCTGCGCGATCTGTTTCTGCTTGTCTGTCACGCCATCCGTGGCAAAAAGCCCGGTCACGCCCTGCCCGATCAGCGAAGGGGTATTCGGCATCGTGCGGACAATATTGCCGTAGCCATTCATCCAGCGGGAAAGGTCGGTCGTGCGGATGCCTGCGGCGACAGACAAAATAAGCTGGTGCCGTATCCGGGGCAAAAGTGCCGATACCACTTCCCGTATCTGCTGCGGCTTGACGGCGAGCACCAGCACATCGCATTCGAGCAGCCGGGCATCCATATCCGTTGAAGTCGTGACGCCAAACTGGCCGGACAGCCTGCCGAGATTGTCCGGGTTCAGGTCAACCACATGGATGTGCGATCCGGGCGTCACCTTGCCTGCCATGCCGCCAATCAGGGCGGAGGCCATATTGCCGCCGCCGATAAATCCTGCTTTCAAAGAGGTTTTCATATCAGTTTCTTGCTCCAAAAATAGCCGTGCCGATCCGGACGATAGTCGCGCCTTCGGCAATGGCGGCATCCATATCCGCCGTCATGCCCATCGACAGCGTATCCAGATCATATCCCTCTAGGCACAACTGGTCGTAAATATTTTTCAGGCGGCGAAAAGGTTCATGTTGTTTTTCCGGATCATCCTCGGGTTCGGGAATCGCCATCAAGCCGCGCAGTTTGAGGCCGGGAAGCGCTGCCACCGTTTTTGCCAGCGCGAAAATCTCCGCTTCGCCGGTGCCGCTTTTGCTGTCTTCCCGGCTGATATTGACCTGCAGGCAGACATTCAGGGGGGGTAATGTATTCGGGCGCTGCTCCGAAAGGCGTTGCGCCACCCTTTCGCGGTCAACCGAATGTACCCAGTCAAAATGCGTTGCAATGCTGCGGGTCTTGTTGCCCTGGATCGGGCCGATAAAATGCCATTCCAGGTGAAGCTCCGGCGCTATTTCCCGTATCTGCCCTATTTTCCGGACAGCTTCCTGCTCGTAGTTTTCCCCGAAAGCCCGCTGCCCTGCGCGGGCAGCCTCAA
>JAVBTJ010000106.1:0-21907 GCA_031556215.1 Oxalobacter sp. | reverse complement strand
CACCTGGATATGCCCATCCGCCCCCTGCACGCCTCTTCCCGCACGGAACGACAACTCACTTCTGTCCAACACGGATTATATGTTTCTCCAGACATACTGAAATCCCGCCCGCTTCCCCGCGTTCCCGAAGACCTGAATGCCATTCCCTGCCTGACCTCCTTTCCGCACCCCGGAAATACCTGGACGCTATTCAAAGGAAACGAAAGCCGCACCATTGCCATCACACCGACACACAGCTTTAACAGCATGTTTGCCGCCCTGGATTTTGCGCTTTCCGGCATGGGTGTCGTTTATGCGGCAAAAGCCCTGGTTTTTCATGAACAGCGGGCCGGATTATTGACCCAGATCCTGCCGGACTGGGATCTGCCCAACCTGGATATCAACCTTGTCATGCCCAACCAGCAATTGCCCTTGCGTGTGCGGCTCTTCATGGAACACCTAACCGCCTATTCAGACCAGATCAACCGGGAACTGCAGGAAGAAATGAACAAAGCACCCGTATCAGCCTCAACCTCTTTTTTGTAAGGAAATATTGCTTTACGAATCCCCAGCCCACACGGGCTTATAATGTCATCCTTTCGACGATGTCGCAAAAGACCGATGATAAACCTCTATTCCCTTGTCCTTTTGGCATACATCACGCTCAGGCTGATTGTTCCCCTGCCAATTGGCATTGCCGCAAAAACCGGCGCTGCCGTATTCGTTTTGCTTGTTTCGCTGAAACATTTCTTTTTCCAGCATTTTTTCGGCGGGCTGGCTTCGCCCGACCTGCCCCGCTATGCCATCATCATCGCAGGATGGCTCTATGTCACCCTGACCTTTCTTTTTGTCCTGCTCGTCTTCCGTGACATCCTTTTTTGCCTGCTCTGGATCGGCAACCGGGCCGGACTTTCAATCAGCCTGCCCGTCATGGGCCTGTCCGCTTCCCTCGCCATTGTTGCCCTTTCATTTGCCTGCAGCACCTATGCCCTGTACGAGGCTGTCCGGCATCCCGATCTCATAACGACGGAAGTGGTCTTGAAGCGCCTGCCAAAAGCACTCGATGGCCTGACCATCGTCCAGATAACAGACCTGCATGCGAGCGGCTTTCTTCCGGGAGAGAAAGTGCGCCGTATTGTTGAGACCGTCAACGGCCTCCATCCCGATCTCATTTTACTGACCGGCGATATTGTGGACGGCACAACGGCCAAGCGGGAAAAGGATGTCGCTCCCCTGAAAGACCTGCGGGCAAAATACGGCGTTTTCGGCTCGGTCGGCAACCACGAGTACTATTCCGGCTTCGATGCATGGCAGGAAAAATTTGCCGAACTGGGCATCCGGATGCTGAACAACCGCCATGTCACCCTGTCGATCAACGGCGCGCCGCTTGTTCTCGCCGGTATCACTGACCCGGTTGCCGCGCAATTTGGCAAAGCGGTTCCGAATGTTTCCGAGGCTTTCCAGGATGCGCCGGATACGGCTGTCCGGGTTCTGATGGCGCACCGCCCGCAGGATGCAGAAGTCCATGCCAATGCCGGTGCCGACCTGCAGCTTTCAGGCCATACGCACGGGGGACAGATTATCGGGCTAAACCAGATTGCCGCACGCTTCAATCAGGGCTTTCTGGCGGGCAGGTACGACATCGGCAGTATGAAACTGTATGTCAGCACCGGCATCAGCCTGTGGAATGGATTTCCTGCCCGCTTTGGCGTACCGTCTGAAATGACCGTGGTCATCCTGCGGGCGGAACAATAAAAGAACCGCTGAGTCCTGAGGTTAAGACTTGTCTTTCTCCGCAAGCGGGAAAACCACCGATACCACCAAACCGCCGCCTGCCTCATGGCTTCCCAGTTCCAGCCTGCCGCCATAGCGCTGGATAATCCGGTTGACAATGGCAAGCCCCAGGCCAGAACCATTGGCCTGGCTCCTGGCATTGTCCTGCCGGATAAAGGGGCGCAGGAGCCTTTCCCTGTCTTCTTCCGGAATGCCTGGCCCCTGATCTGCAATTTCAATAACCACTTCATCATTTTCCTGTCGGCACGAGATTCCCAACTCGACCATATCGGTAGCCGCAGAGCGGCCATAACGCTCCGCATTGGAAATCAGGTTGGAAAACATCCGTTCAAAATCCGTGTGATTCCCCCTGACAAAAAGACTCAGTTCCACGCTGCTTTGAACCAGCACATCCTGGGAACGTGCCGCTTCTGCAGCGACCCTCTCCAAAAGCAGGCTCATGTTGACCATTTCATTCTGCCCCGGACTGGAAAGGCGCGCGTAATCCAGAAACTGGCCGACAATCGCATCCATCTGCCGGATATCTGCGCCGATACCGCTTTTTTCCTCCTCGGACAGGCGGGACATTTCCAGTTCAAGCTGGATTCGCGTCAAGGGGGTGCGTAAATCATGCGAAATACCGGCCAGCACTTCCGTGCGATCTTTTTCATTGCGTTCCAGTTCGCTGACCATCTGGTTAAAACTGTGATTGGCATCACGGACTTCGGCAGAACCTGTCTCCGGCAGCAGTTCCGGCGTCTGGCCGCTGGCAAAAACCCTTGCGGCAACCGCCAGCCGGGCAAGCGGCCGGTTAATCAGTTCCGAAATAAAACCAGCGCCCATCAGGGAAAGCGCAAAACCGGCTGCCGCCCACCACAGCCACTGCCAGTTGGCAGGCCCGTCCATGCGCCCGCGAGGCAAGGCAAGCCAGTATTCATCCTCGTCATCAATGGTGAAACTGATCCAGAAACTTTCTATCCCGTTGACCGTCCTGGATATCGTGGTATCCGTACCCAGCTTCTTCTGAAGCATCTTCAGAAGCATGTACCAGCGGTCGTTTTCCGAAAGCGGTTCCACCACGTCTGTGGGTTCCCGCGTATAAATGCGAATACCTTCGTTGCTGGCCAAGTCAAAAAGCAATTCGCGCCGCAACACCGGATCGGAGTGCATCAGGGCCGCACGCGTAATCGTGACAATCGAAACAAGCTGGTTTGCCGCCTGTTGCGCCAGCGGTTCGCGTTCAACCATGCGAAAACTCAGCACCCATGCACCCATGCTGACACTGATAAGAAAAGACAACAGGACAAAGGTATGCCAGAAAAGCCCGCTCTTCCACCAGGGCGTCAGTATCGAATCAACTTGAAATTCACTATTCATTTTGGTTTAAGAACCGTTCATCAGCGGTTCCCTTACTGCGACTTGCCGTCCGGAATAAAAACATACCCCAGTCCCCACACGGTCTGGATATAAAAAGGATGTGCCGGATCCGGCTCAATCAGCTTTCTTAAGCGGGATATCTGCACGTCCAGGCTCCTGTCAAAAACCTCGTATTCCCGTCCACGAGCCAGGCCCATCAATTTATCCCGCGACAACGGCTGGCGCGCATGTTGCGCAAAAACCTTCAGGACGGAAAATTCACCTGTCGTCAGTTGAATCTGCTCGCCATTTTTCTTTAACGTACGTGTGCCCAGATCCAGTTCAAACTCGCCAAAACGGAAAAGCTGCTGCGTTTCTGTTGGCGACCCCGGAATATCATCGGGTTGCCGACGACGCAGGACGGCGCCGATTCGCGCAACAAGCTCGCGGGGATTGAAGGGCTTGGGCAGATAATCATCCGCCCCCATTTCCAGGCCGACAATCCGGTCTGTTTCCTCTCCCTTTGCCGTCAGCATGATGATGGGCGTCATATCACCGGCTCCCCGCAGTCTGCGGGTAATGGACAGTCCGTCTTCGCCGGGCAACATCAGGTCAAGCACCAGCAGGTCAAAGCGTTCACGCAGCCAGAAGCGGTTCATGCCCTGTGCATTCTCGGCTGTTGTGACAGAAAAACCCTGCTCTGTCAGGTAGCGCCGCAAAAGATCGCGCAACCGGGCATCATCGTCAACCACCAGAATCCTTGTCTGGCGTACTGTTTTTTCCGAACTCTCCGCTGTATTCATGGTGACACCCCAAATTGTGATGACAATTAATTGTAATGATAATGCCAGACTAAAATTTGGCTGGGAACAGCATTACATAAAGTTACAAACTTTAGGCATCTTTTTGCATTTTTATCTATGCCAAAAAGGCTTCTGTCTCATAGAATACCGTCTGGAAAAGTGTTTTATTACGACAGAAATCAGAACGGATATGAAAACCTGTAACAAAATCGCTGTCACTGTTTTTTCTTTCGGCGTCGTTATTGGAACCGCTTGCGCACAGGAAGCCATCATGGAAAGACCGGCAGAGCCGTCTCGACAACTGGCGGAAGAAGAAACACAGTATGTCCGCTATGGCAGACGGATGCGCCAGAACACGAGTCATGATAATTATTGCGGCAACTCGCCCTGCTCGGATTACCGTCGCGCGAACAGGATGTCGAACCATGAACGGAAAATGCTCCGCCAGCAGGTTAATGAAGCAGGAAAAACCCTGTATCCACAACAGCATCACTGAGTTTTATCGGCACATTGAAAATGAAGGAACCGCTGATAAACGGTTTTTGTGAAATGAAGTGCAAGGCGCACGGAACGCAGCAGCCGAGACATATTCCTCGATAAGTGAGGTTGCGAGTACCGGAGAGCGCAGCAATTTGTTCGCAAAACCCGTTTATCAGCGATTCCAAAAAAAATAGTGTTATCACTTTGTATCTATGGCATAATTAGCGGTTTCGTGCTTCCTGCTTTGCAGTGAGCAGAAGAAAAATTGATTAAACACTCAAGGCAAGTTGTCGGCAATCAGATCAGGATGCGGTAAGGATCAATGAAGTGCTGGCTGGCTACCAGACAATAGAGGCAAAAATGAAAGAAGGCATTCATCCACAATATCGTGAGGTTGTTTTTCATGACATCTCCTGCGATTTTAAATTCGTTACCCGTTCAACCATCCCTTCACGTGAGACTATTACGTTTGAAGGCAAGGAATATCCTTATATCAAGGTTGAGGTTTCTGCTGAATCGCATCCGTTTTACACGGGAAAACACAAAATTGTGGATACGGCAGGCCGCGTAGAGAAATTCCGCCAGAAATTTGGCAAAGTCGGCTCCAAAACACAAGTGGCAGGCTGATACTGCAACAGCATACAAAAGGCAGCTTCGGCTGCCTTTTTTTTCCGGTTCCAGCGTAACCTGATATTCCGTCCGTTATCACGACATGCCAGACACACTGCCAAGATCGCCCTCCCTCTTAAAGCCTGTACGTCTTGCGGCTTCCGCTACGCGGACGCTGCCGCGCTGGGGACTGGTATTGCTGTGCCTGCTTTATATCCTCCCCGGCCTTTTTGGGCGCGATCCCTGGAAAAACATTGATGCCGCCAATTTCGGCGTCATGTGGACAATGGCGGAAGGCACGTTCAATGACTGGCTTTACCCGAACATTGCCGGCGTGTCCATGCCCCGGCATGGCCCGCTGACCTTCTGGGCAGGCGCTGCCTGCATCAAAATTTTCGGCTGGTTGACTGGCGCTGTTTCCGCCACCAGAATCGCCACCCTCCTTTTTTTCGCTCTGGCCGCCTACTCGGTCTGGCAGACGGCCTTTTTGCTTGGGCGACGCACCGAAGCACAACCCATGCGCCTGGCCTTTGGCGGACATCCTGAACCGGACGATTATGGACGGGTACTTGCCGATGGCGCGCTGCTGATTTACCTGGGCTGCCTGGGACTGATCCTTTTCAGCCATGAAACCAGTGTCAATGCGCTTTATGTCGCGCTGATCGCCTTTACGCTCTTCAGAAGCGCCTGCTATGTCAACAAGCCCAATGTCAAAAATGCCGTGCTTCTGGGATTTTCCCTGGGCTGCCTTGCGCTTGCCAATGGGCTGGTTACGCCTGTGGCCCTGTATCTCGGCTTTATGGGAACTTCCTTTTTCCTCTCGGCTCCTCGCTCACGGATACTCTCCCACCTGCTTCTGGCAATGCTGATCACCCTACTGGTGATTCTTTCATGGGTTGTTGTTTCCCAGGCCATCCATCCTTACAACGGTTCCCCCTTCACGCTCTGGATGCAATGGAACACGGATCAGGTCAGCATTCCGACCCTGGATTCCAGCAACTATTTCCTCCGGTATGCGCTCTGGGGGTTTTGGCCTGCATGGCCTTATGCCTGCTGGACAGTTTATGCCTGGCGCCGCCAGTTACGTGAACCGCATGTCATGCTCCCGTTATTGTTTGCGCTTGTTTTCTTCCTTCTGGCCATCCTGAGTTTCCAGAAAGAGGAAACGCTCATGCTGGCCATGTTCCCGCCACTGGCCATTCTGGCCGCCTTTGGCCTGCCCACTATGAAACGGGGCGCCATCAATGCGGTGGACTGGTTCTCCGTCATGAGCTTTACCATCATCGCCTCGGTTATCTGGGTTTGCTGGATTGCCGCGCAAACCGGCTGGCCCCCAAAAATTGCCAATAATGCCCTGAAACTGGTTCCGGGCTTTATTCCTGAATTTCATTTCTTTTCGACCCTGATAGCCGTTCTGGCTACCGTCAGCTGGTTTGCCCTTGTCTACTGGCGCCTGTCCCGGCAGCCTTCCGTGCTCTGGCGAGCCGTTGTCCTTTCCTCCGGCGGCGTTATTTTGTGCTGGCTGCTTCTGGCAACACTCTGGCTTCCCTGGATCAACTACAACAAAAGCTATGTTCCGGTTGCTGTCCAGCTTGCCGAAAACATCCCTGACAAGAATATCTGCGTTGATGCCAACATCGGCTGGGCGCAGCGTGCCTCTTTTGCCTATTTCGGCAAAATACGCTTCTCCGGCCTGAGTGAGGAAACCTGCGGTTATCTCTTGTTGCAAGATACAGTACCAAAACGGAACCGTCCTCCTTCCCCCAAATTCATGAATGGCATGAAACTGATATGGGAAGGAAACCGGGCCAGCGACCGTACTGAGCGTTTCCGCCTGTACCAATACCAGAACAATAGAAGAACCGCTGATAAATGAAAAATGTCAGGCTGGCATCCCGTAACCTGACTGTCAGCGTCGCCAGCCTGGCATGGCCTATCCTTGTCGGACAACTGGCCGCCATTGCCAATCCGGTTCTGGATACCATGATGGTCGCCCGTTTTTCTGCGACAGACCTGGCCGCCCTGGCCATTGGCGCAGCCATTTATATCAGCATCCTTATTGCCCTTACCGGCGTCATGCATTCATTGACGCCCACTTTCGGGCAAATGTACGGAGCAGGCAACTTTGCGGAAATCGGACGGCAAGCCAAACAGGGAGTCTGGCTTGCCCTCTTTCTCTCGCTCATCGGTGCGCTTATCCTCCTTTTTCCGGCACCGCTGCTTTCCATTGCCAAAGCGCCACCGGAACTTTCAGAAAAAGCCACCCTTTACCTGCGCATTCTCGCTTTTTCCCTTCCGGCATCCCTGATTTTTCTGGTATACATCACCCTGAACAATGCGATTGCCCGCCCCAAAATGGTCATGGCCATCCAGGTTTTCGCCTTCTTTCTCAAGGTGCCGCTGAACTTCCTGTTCATCTTCGGCGGCTGGGGATTGCCTGCACTGGGAGGGCCAGGCTGTGCGCTCTCGACGCTTTGCCTCACCTGGTTCATGCTGGCAACCGGCTGGCTTATTTTAAAATTCAACCCGTTCTACCGCTTTTTACAGCTCTTTGGCACCGGCATCGCCCTCCCAAACTGGTCATCCTTAAAGGAATTGCTCAAACTGGGACTGCCTCTCGGCCTGAACTATTTTATTGAAGTCACCGCCTTCACCTTCATGGCGCTTTTCATTGCCCGCATTGGCGTTGATGCCGTTGCCGGACACCAGATCATTGCCAACTTTTCCACTGCCCTGTATATGCTGCCGCTAGCGACAGCCAGCGCAACCAGCACCCTGGTCGCGCAATCCATCGGGGCAGGCAACCTCCCGCTTGCCCGGAAAATCGCTTTTTCCGGACAGCGCCTGGCGGCCTGTATTGCCATTTTCATGGGCATCAGCGTCTGGTTTCTCAAAGACCTCATTGTTGGCGCCTACACCTCCAACCCTGTCATTGCCGCAAACGCACTTCCGCTCATCCTGTTCGTTTGCGGTTACCAGTTCTTTGACGCCATACAGACCACATCGGCCCATATCCTGAGAGCGTACAAAGTCGTCCTGTATCCCACCATCCTTTACATTATCACCCTGTGGTGTACCGGACTTGGCGGCGGCTATCTCCTTGCTTTTAACGTTCTTGACCTTGATTTGCCCTCCCGCATTACCCATGCAGGCGGCTTCTGGTTCAGCAACGGCATCAGCCTTGTCCTACTCGCTCTCTTTCTTTTTCTCCTGCTGAAAAAAGTAGAAAAACAGGCCGCCGCATCCGCCAAAGCCTCCTGAAAAAAACATTGCAAAAACAAGCAGTTCTGTTGTTAAAATAGAATCAGTTAATGCCAAAAAGGAGGAACATATGAGCAGCGATATCATCTGTCTGGGGAAATCCACGCTTGACCTTACCTGGCCTCTTGAATCCCTGCCGGGAAAGGGCGGCAAATTTATTGCCAGCGACTTTCTCCAGCTTGGCGGCGGCATGGCCGCTACTGCGGCTGTTGCCGTATCGCGTCTTGGCAGGCCGGTGGCATTTTACGGACGCGCGGGAGACGATGCGGCAGGACATGCCATGCTCGACGAACTGGCCGGATATGGTGTCGATGTTTCCCAGTTCCGCCTTTTCCCCAATGCCCGCTCATCCGTCTCCGGCATCCTGGTTGACAAGGATGGCGAACGGGCCATTGCCAATTTTCGTGGCGCCAATATCCCGGATGAGGCAAGCTGGCTTGACCTGGATGATGTGGCAAAAGCCCGTGCCATCCTCGTTGATGTCCGCTGGAAAGAAGGCGCGGTTGCCATCTGCAGCAAAGCGCGCGAGCACGGCATCCCGACCATCATGGACGGCGAGATTGCCGATCTGTCGATCTACGACGCCCTTCTCCCCCTGGTCGACCATGCCATCTTTTCCCTTCCGGGGCTTCGCTCGTATGGCGGCGGGGAAACGACCAACCACCTGCAAATCCTGAAAAAAGTCCGTGAACAGGGATGCAAGGTGGCTGCCGTTACAATGGGAGCACAGGGCTGCCTCTGGATTGATGACAATGGCGTCCAGCATCAGGCGGCATTTGGCATTGATGTGGTGGATACAACAGGCGCAGGCGATGTCTTTCATGGCGCGTATGCCATTGCCCTGGCCGAAGGTAAAAACACCATTGACGCCATGCGGTTTGCCAGCGGCGTAGCCGCGCTCAAATGCACCCACTACGGCGGGCGCGCCGGTATCCCGGACCGGAAAGAAGTCGACGCCTTCCTGGCAGAACAGTTCTGCTGATGCCTGAATGAAGCGCCTCTTTTTCGCCCTCTGGCCGGACGATGCCACGCGAAAAGCGTTGATTGCGTGGCAATCTGCCGTATCCGGAAGAAAAGTTCTCCCGGAGAACCTGCATATGACGCTGGCGTTTCTTGGTGAGAAGCCCGCCAGCATCCTCCCCGAACTGTCCCGGATTCTTGACGCCCTTCCCTTTGACGCCATCCGGCTGCAACTCGACAAAACGGGATACTTCCCCCATAGCCGGATTTGTTGGGCTGGCATGGAAAAAACGCCACCTGAGCTGATCGGGCTGCATCAGAAACTCGTCATGGCCCTATCAGAAAAATCGGTTTCCTTTGATAAACGCAACCGCTTCAAGCCGCATATTACCCTTGCACGCCATGCTGACCGCACCCATTTTGCAGACGTGAAGCCCATCATCTGGCAGGCAAACCGGCTGGTTCTGGTTGAATCCCGTCCCCGGCAGGATAGAAAAGGCACGCAGCCGCAATATATCCCGATTGCAGAGCGTAAATTGGGGAAATAATATCTACTTCTCGCCTGCCAAACGGCGCAGGACAATGGACGCGGCGGTCATGCCAAAACTGGCTGTGACGGTAACCGACGTGCCAAAACGCAGCGAAACCGTATCAGGCGAATCGTCCTCCTGCCCATCAGGAGAAGGCATTCCGGCTCCGGCAGGATACCGCAGCGGCTCGGTTGAATAAACCGCATCAATGCCGAAAGGGCGAGCCAGCCGGGGAAATCCGTATTTTTGCCGCAGACGCTTCCTGACCCGCGCCAGCAGGGGTTCCTGCTCCGTTTTACTCAAATCGCAAACCGTAATGCGCGTCGGATCAATCTGCCCCCCGGCACCGCCCACTGTTACCAGGGAAATCTGCTTTTCCCTGCAATAGGCAATCAGCGCCGTTTTGGCAAACATATCGTCTATGGCATCAATCACATAATCAAAAGCCTGATTGCCGAAAAGGGCTTCCGGATTTTCCAGCGTAACCTTTTCAGCCATTTCACTGACTATGCAATCCGGATTGATCTGCCTGATACGTTCAGCCAGCATGCGGATCTTGGACTGGCCGAGGGTATTTTCCAATGCCTGGATCTGGCGATTCATGTTTGACAGCGCCACACAGTCCGGGTCAACCAGCGTCAGGCGTCCGATCCCGCTTCTTGCCAGCGCCTCAACCGCCCATGACCCGACCCCGCCGACACCAATGACGCACACATGCGCCTTCCGGAAACGATGAAAGGCCGCCTCCCCGTACAAATGGCGAACCCCGTCAAACCGGGCGGTGCGTTCCATGTGAGCGTTTCCTGCTTTTTCTGCTGATTTATCATCCATCGCGCCATTTTAACCAAACCTTTTCCAAAAAGCATTTCGTAGCAAAAAAGCATGATTGATACACTTTTATAATCGACACCCTGAAAAAGTTCGGGTAAGATAATTCATGTAATTTTTACAACACAGCAACCGGTTTTCTGTTTCCAGGCGTTTGTTTGTTTGTCTTGGAATATTTCTCATCATTTGTCATAAATGAAATGATATGAGAGCAATGTTTCCAGAACTGAAAAATCGTTCTGCCGGGATGATTCGAATCATCCCGGAGCGTGCTGTTCTGTTTCTGAAAAAATCCCTCCGGAAAATCATTCC
Source organism: Oxalobacter sp. (assembly GCA_031556215.1). Taxonomy (GTDB): domain Bacteria; phylum Pseudomonadota; class Gammaproteobacteria; order Burkholderiales; family Burkholderiaceae_D; genus Oxalobacter. The sequence goes on along the minus strand of JAVBTJ010000106.1, from coordinate 11,016 downwards.
ACTACAGCGGACAACCGATTACTTCAGGGCGCGGGCACTGTTATGGCCCCCGCCCTTTGCCCCTTGCATTCGTCCTGCGTTCCGGCAAAACCCGAAAAAATCCCATCTAAAAAAGAAACGCGCGACATCCTGATCCAACTTGATTGATTTGCAAAACCTGGCAATCAAACACCGCTTTTCAGCTCACGCCATACAATAAGGAGGAAGCATTGTGTTCTGGGAAAAGAAACTTGAAAATTGGATTACCAATTTTAAAAAAGAGTCATCCATGCCGCTTCGCATCGAAATGTGGAATGGAAAAACCTACAATTTCTCTGAAGGAGACCCCACCGTTACCATTCGCGTTCCGGCGCTGGAATCACTGCATTACCTGATAAGACCCTCGCTGGACAATCTGGGTACAGCCTATGTCGAAGGCAAGCTGCAAATCGAGGGCAAGCTGACCGACATGATTGATATCGCCAACAAAATGGCAAGCGGCTTTCACGACACCGTATCCGAAAGCACGGCAAAATTCAGGAAATTTTTCGGCGGCCTTCACAGCCGCAAGATAGACAAGGAGTCCATACACTACCACTACGATGTCTCCAATGCGTTTTACCAGCAATGGCTCGACCCCCGGATGGTGTATTCCTGCGCCTACTTTGAAAACGGCAATGAGGATCTTGAAGCCGCGCAACTGAAAAAACTCGACCATATCCTGACCAAGATACAGCTTCGCCCCGGCAACCGTCTGCTTGATATCGGATGCGGCTGGGGAGGTCTGGTCATGCGGGCCGCAGAAAAATTTGGCGCCAGATGTGTCGGCATCACACTGTCAGACAACCAGTATGAACTGGCGAAAGATCGAGTCAAACAGGCCGGGCTTGAAGGCCGGGTTGAAATCCGTTTGCAGGACTACCGCGATGTCAAGGAAAGATTCGACCGCATCACCAGTGTCGGCATGTTTGAGCACGTTGGCCTGCGTTACATGAAAGACTACTTCAAGATCATGCACGACCTGCTTGAAGACGATGGCATCGCCATGAACCACGGCATCACCTCAAGCGACCACAACAGCAATGAAACCCCGTTTGGCGGAGGCGAATTCATTGAAAAATATGTTTTCCCCAACGGAGAACTTCCCCATATCAGCCTGGTACTCAAAGACATGCAGGAAGCCGGGCTTGAATCCCACGACATTGAAAACCTGCGCCATCACTATGCCCGCACCTGCGGCATATGGGCAGAAAATTTTGAAGCCAGAACCGGGGCCATCAAAAAGCTGATCCATGAAAAACACTACCGCATCTGGCGCGTTTATCTCGCCGGATGTGCCTATGCCTTTGCTGCCGACCGGATAGCCCTCTACCAGGTTCTCTGCACCCGAAGCGGCAAAACCAACCCCATCTTGCCCTGGTCCCGACGCTACATGTACGAAAGCTGAAACTGCTTTTTCCGGTATTCAGAAGCCATCGCCCGAAAAAAATCGGGCGATGGCTTTTTATGTTTTGAGATATTGCGAAAAAGCCTGCCGAAACTTCGCTACCTTCGGCTCGATAACAACGGTACAGTATCCCTGCTCCGGATTATTCCTGAAAAAATTCTGGTGATAGTCTTCTGCCGGATAAAACTTCGTAAAAGCCTCAAGCTGCGTCACAACAGGAAAAGGCCACCGCTCGTTCATTTCCGAGATAATTTCACTCGCCATGCGCTCCTGTCCCGGTGAGTGATAAAAAATGACAGAGCGGTATTGCGGCCCGACATCATTGCCCTGCCGGTTTGGCGTTGTCGGGTCGTGGATCACAAAAAAGAACCGGAGAATATCGTGATAACCGATCACATCCGGGTCAAAGGTAACATTAACGACCTCGGCATGTCCTGTCGTGCCTTGCGATACCGCCTCGTAAACCGGGTTTTCGACATACCCTCCCGCATACCCGGACACCACGGATATGACCCCCTTCAAATCCTGGAATACCGCTTCAAGACACCAGAAACACCCCCCGCCAAGCGTTGCGACTTCGGTAGCCATCATTTTCTCCCTGCTGTTTGTTGATACTTCCAATGTACCCCAAAGCAAAAAAAACTGCCGGGAGGGAGTCAACTTTCAAAAAGTTGAGGAAACGCTGATAAAAGGGTTGGGGGAGATGAAGTGCAAGGCGCACGGAGCGCAGCAAACGAAACATATCTTGAGATAGGCGAGTTTGCGAGCACCGGAGAACGCAGCAATTCGCTCCCCCAACCCTTTTATCAGCGTTGCCTTGACTGAAACAACGAAATGAATAAGAATGTGCCCGATGCACAGCTATATCATGATGAAAAGTCCGTCATGTTTAATGCTGATTAAAAAATTCCACAACCACTCCCTTTTACTTGAATATCATGTTTAAAAAAATACTCATCCCGACCGATGGATCACCGCTCTCAAGCCAGGCAGCCATTGAAGGCATCACCCTTGCAAAGCAAATCGGCGCAGAAGTCGTCTGTATTTATGTGGCACGCGAAAACCAGAATCCGGCTTTCGATTTTGCCGATCTTCCGATCAAAAACCATTTCTCTGCTGATGAATACAAAACTGCCGTTGATCAGGCTGGCAATGCCGTGATGCTTCCCCTGCGTGAATTCGCGGAAAAAGAAGGCGTCAAGCTGACCAAAATGATCGAAATTTCCAATATGGCTGCCAACCAGATCGTACAGGCCGCCGAAGCAAACGGCTGCGACATGATATTCATGGGTTCCCAGGGTTCCGCAGGCTGGGCCAGCATGCTGCTTGGCAGCGTTGCCGCCAAAGTTGTCGCTATGAGCCAGATTCCGGTTACCGTCTACAAGGTCAAAAAGGCGCAATTGCCTGAAAAAGCCAAAGTCAACATTGGCGTTTTGCCGATCTGATTCAGCAGCACAAATAAAAACTGCCGGTCGATTCACCGGCAGTTTTTTTATCTGAAGGAACCGCTGTTTACGGCAAAAGCAGCTTGTCCAACAGCCCCCTTGCATCATGCGCCGCGCGGCGCAACCGATCATTAACGCCGTCCCATTCTGCATCCTGCGGCGGCTCTTCCACCACGATCAGGTCAACCTCTGCCTCATCCAGTGCACGAAGCGAAGCATACAGATCGTGTGAATAATCCCCCGCCGATGACGGCATGACAAACCTTGCGGAAAAACCGGCTTTCAACGCATCCGGCAGCGGCGAATAATACATAGCGGCAACACGCAATCCCTTTTCCGTCAAGCGAGCAGAAACCGTCTCCATGCGGGATGTCGGCACCAGCACCACCGGCGCGCGCGGCGCATAATGCGATTGCAGCGTACCAGACACCCGTGGCGCTGCTGCATCCGCCCCTGCCGGTGTTTTTCCGATCACCGCCGCAATATCGGCGGCACTGATCCTGCCGGGACGCAGCAATACGGCCCCGAGCGTTTCCACCCGCGAAAGATCCAGGATAGTGGACTCGATACCGACATCGCTTTGCCCGCCGTCCAGCACAACGGCAAGACGGGCATCATTACCGAATTCATCGCGTACATGTTGTGCCAAAGTCGGGCTCACATGCCCGAACAGATTCGCCGAAGGCGCGGCCACCCCGCCCTTGCCGCCCTTGAAAACCCGCAGCAAAGCCTGGGCAACCGGATGGGAAGGGCAACGCAGACCAATCGTATCCTGACCGCCCGCCACCGCAGGGGGGATACGGGCGGCACGCTTTAAAATCAGGGTCAGCGGCCCAGGCCAGAAAGCGGCGATCAGTTTTTTCGCCTCGTCAGGGATCATTTCAGCCCAGTAAGACACGTCGGCCCCTTCAGCCAGATGCACAATCAGCGGATGTCCTGACGGACGCCCCTTCAGTGCGTAAATGGCGCCAATGGCATCCGGGTTTTCCGCATCAGCCCCCAGACCATAAACCGTTTCCGTCGGAATGGCGACCAGTTTCCCTGCCTCAAGCGCCCTTGCTGCACGGTCAATTTCCCGGCTGTCAGATACCACGGCCTTTATCACTCCGTCAGCAGGCGAAGCGCCTCATGGTATTTTTCAGCCGTCTTCCTGGCGATATCCTCCGGCAAACGCGGCGCGGGCGCTTTTTTGTCCCACGGTTGCGCATCCAGCCAGTCACGCACAAACTGCTTGTCAAAAGAAGGCGGCGAACTGCCCGTCGCATAGCTGGCAGCAGGCCAAAAACGCGAAGAATCCGGCGTCAGGATTTCATCAATCAGGTAAACCTTCCCCTGTTCATCCAGGCCGAATTCAAACTTGGTATCGGCAATCAGGATACCCTTTGTTGCCGCATATTCTGCTGCGGCAGAATACAGGCTGACAGCCATATCGCGCACCTGGCGCGCGACATCCTCGCCGACAATCTTTCCAGCCTGCTCAAAAGTGATATTTTCATCATGGTCACCGACAGCCGCTTTGGTTGACGGCGTAAACATCACTTCCGGCAGTTTTCCTGCTTTGGGGATACCCGTTGGTAAAGGAACACCGGAAACCGTGCCCGTTTTCTGGTACTCCAGCCAGCCGGTGCCGATCATGTAACCCCGCACAATCGCTTCGATTCCCAGCGGTTTTAACTTTTTCACGACCACCGAGCGGCCTTCCACCTGGTCGCGCTCATCCGGCGCGACAACTGACACCGGGTCAATATCCGTCATATGATTCGTCATCATGCCGCCCAGTTTCCCGAACCAGAAATTCGACATCGCTGTCAGAATCCGGCCTTTTCCGGGAATCGGGTCATCCAGCACCACATCAAAAGCCGAAAGACGATCCGTCTGCACCACCAGCAGCTTGTCGTCGCCCACGGCATAAATATCCCGAACCTTGCCGCGATGGATAAGCGGCAGCGACTTCAGGTTCGTTTGCATCATTGCTGACATACACTTCCAATCAATTTCACTTCAGTTCCGGCAGACTGGCCTTGCGCACCTTTTCAGACTGTTGCGCCCTGAACGCCAGCAGCTTTTCCCGCAGTGCCGGATTAGTCAGCGCCATCACCGCGACAACCGCAAGCGTGGCATTCGCAGCGCCTGCCTCCCCAATCGCCATCGTCGGCACCGGAATACCCTTCGGCATCTGCACCGTCGCCAGAAGCGAATCCAGCCCCTTCATATACTTGGACGGCATCGGCACGCCAAAAGTCGGCAGGATGGTTTGCGCCGCAATGACCCCTGCCAGATGGGCGGCGCCGCCCGCACCCGCAATAAAAGCCTGGCAGCCCCGTTTTTCCATATCGACAATCCAGGCTTCCAGTTCAGCAGGAGAGCGATGCGCCGACAGCGCACGGGCTTCATAAGGAATACCGAATTCCTTGCACATTTGCGCCGCCTCCTTCATCACTTCCCAATCCGAAGTGGATCCCATCACAATCCCGATCAGCGCCTTGCCTGAAGCGGGCTTCGGCATCACCTGCTTTTTAGCAGCCGCTACCTTGCCTGACACACTGGAAACCAATTGCCGGACAGCCGATGTTGTCTTCACCGGAACCGCCTTTGCCGGTGCTTTTCCTGCCGCCGTTTTTTTGGCTGCAAGCGGTTTTGCCGACACCTTCTTTACCGGCGCATCTTTAACTGCGGTCTTTTTGAGAGAAAGTTTTTTAATCGCCATGCCTTACCCACCCGATCCAATCCACACAACAAAAAATCCTGCCCGGAAACAAGACAGGCGCGCCCCTTTCGAAACGCACCTGTTCCACAGCAGCCTACGCTAACGCCCTATTATTTCACGATTTGGGCAAAGCCGCCCGCCTTATATTTTTCCGCCATCTTGTCCAGGGAAACCGGCTTGATCTTTGGCGCCTGGCCTTCACAGCCAAACTCCAGGTAACGCTGCCTGCAAAGCAGCTTTGCCGCTTCACGCGCCACCGTCATATACTCACGCGGATCAAAATGCGACGGATTTTCTCCCATATAGCGCCGGATGGCTCCCGTCATCGCCAGACGGATATCCGTATCAATATTGATCTTGCGCACGCCGTTCTTGATACCCTCCTGGATTTCCTCGACAGGCACGCCGTAGGTTTCCTTGAGATCGCCGCCATACTGGCGGATTTCAGCCAGCAGATCCTGCGGCACCGAAGAAGAACCGTGCATCACCAGATGCGTATTCGGAACACGCGCATGGATTTCCTTGATACGCTGGATAGAAAGAATGTCGCCTGTTGGCTTCCGGGTAAACTTGTATGCGCCATGCGACGTGCCAATCGCAATCGCCAGGGCATCGCACTGTGTCTCGCGCACAAAATCCGCCGCCTCGTCCGGGCTGGTCAAAAGCTGCTCCTTCGTCAGCTTGCCTTCCGCCCCGTGGCCGTCTTCCTTGCCGCCGGACATCGTCTCAAGCGAACCCAGCACACCAAGCTCCGCTTCCACCGTCACGCCAATCGCGTGCGAAAACTTCACCACTTCGCGCGTCACCTCAAGATTATAGGCATAAGAAGACGCCGTTTTACCGTCCGGCATCAGCGAACCATCCATCATGACCGACGAAAAGCCGGAACGGATCGCCGCCATGCACACCGCAGGCGATTGCCCGTGATCCTGGTGCATGACAACCGGAATATGCGGGTACGCTTCGACAGCCGCCTCAATCAGGTGACGTAAAAACGCCTCTCCGGCATAACGCCTTGCACCGGCAGAGGCCTGCATGATCACCGGCGCGCCCACCTCGTCCGCCGCCGCCATGATCGCCTGCACCTGTTCCAGATTATTCACATTGAATGCAGGAATGCCATAGCCGTTTTCGGCAGCATGATCCAGCAATTGACGCATTGATACGATAGGCATTCGTCTATCCTCCAGTTAAGAATTATTTGGCTCGCTGCATCAGGATATCCACGGCTGGCAACACCTTGCCTTCCAGGAATTCCAGGAACGCACCGCCTCCCGTTGAGATATAGCTGATCTTGTTTTCAATACCATACTTGGCAATCGCCGCCAGCGTATCGCCGCCACCGGCAATCGAAAACGCCTTCGAATCCGCAATCGCCATCGAAACCGCTTTCGTTCCGCTGCCGAACTGGTCAAACTCAAACACGCCCACCGGCCCGTTCCAGACAATCGTCCCCGCCTTGCCGATCAGGTCTGCCAGCATCTTTGCCGTCTCAGGCCCGATATCCAGGATCATGTCATCCGGTTCAACCGCATCCACCTTCTTGACGCTGGCTGGCGCGCTTGCTGCAAACGCCTTTGCGCAAACCACATCAACCGGGATCGGAACCGACGCGCCACGCTTTTGCATCATATCCATAATCAATTTCGCATCTTCCAGCAGTTCCTCCTCCACCAGCGAACGACCAATCTCGAAGCCCGCCGCCTTCAGGAACGTATTCGCAATCCCGCCGCCGACAATCAGGTTATCCACCTTGGCGCCAAGCGTCTTGAGAATCGTCAGCTTGCCTGACACCTTCGCGCCGCCGACCAGCGCCATCAGGGGATGCGCAGGATGATCCACCGCCTTGCCCAGCGCGTCCAGTTCTTCCGCCATCAGCGGGCCTGCGCAGGCCACCTTCGCGTATTTGGCGATCCCGTAAGTCGTTGCCTCTGCGCGGTGCGCCGTGCCGAACGCATCATTTACATACACATCGCAAAGCGCCGCCATCTTCTTTGACAAAACGTCATCATTCTTCTTTTCGCCCTTGTTGAAACGGGCATTTTCAAGCAGGACAACCTGTCCCGGCTTCACATCCACCCCGCCAATCCAGTCGCGCCGCAGTTCAACCGGCTGCCCCAACAGCTCAGACATCCGCTTTGCCACCGGCAAAAGCGATTCACTTTCATTGAATTCGCCTTCTGTCGGGCGCCCCAGGTGCGATGTCACCATCACCGCCGCGCCTGCCTTTACCGCCATCTGGACAGCGGGCATCGACGCCCTGATCCGCGTATCTTCCGTAATATTGCCCCTGGCATCCTGCGGCACATTCAGATCAGCGCGGATAAAAACCCGCTTCCCCTTCAGCTCACCCTTCTCTGCCAGATCCGTCAAACGTTTGAATTGCATGGCCTTCACCTGAAAAAAAGATAATGCAATTATTTTACCGCAGCAATTCGTTTGCCAAACCCGTTTATCAGCGGTTCCCAACAAATTCACAGAAAATTCCATTAGAATCTTACTTTTAAGACTCGAATTCAGGAGAATTTCATGCCAATGCACGGTCGTGACGGAAAAATCTGGATGGATGGAAAACTAATAGAATGGCGCGATGCCAATATCCACGTATTAACCCACTCATTGCACTACGGCATGGCGGTGTTCGAAGGCGTCCGCGCTTACAAGACAGACAAGGGCCCTGCCATTTTCCGTCTTCAGGAGCACACCCGCCGCCTGCTGAATTCGGCAAAAATCTTCCAGATGAAAGTGTCCTATGACTACGACACGCTCCTGGCAGCGCAAAAAGAAGTCATCCGCGCAAACAACCTTGATTCCGGCTACATCCGCCCGCTGATCTGGGTCGGCTCTGAAAGGCTTGGCATTGCCGCCAAGGACAACACCATCCATGCCATGATCGCCGCATGGCCGTGGGGTGCCTACCTGGGCGAAGACGGGCTGAACAAAGGCATCCGCGTCAAGACATCTTCCTTCACACGCCACCATGTCAATGTTTCCCTCGTTCGCGCCAAAGCATCCGGCTACTACATCAACTCCATCCTGGCAAACCAGGAAGCACTGGCAAACGGCTACGATGAAGCCCTCCTGCTCGATACCGATGGCTTCGTCTCCGAAGGTTCCGGCGAAAACGTCTTCATCGTCCGCAACGGCAAAATCTACACGCCGGATCTGGCAAGCTGCCTTGACGGCATCACCCGCGATTCCGTCATTACCCTGGCAGAAGACCTCGGATTCAAGATCATCGAAAAACGCATCACCCGCGATGAATTCTACACCTGCGACGAAGCCTTCTTCACCGGCACCGCCGCCGAAATCACCCCGATCCGCGAACTGGACAACCGCGTCATCGGTTCCGGCACGCGCGGCCCCATCACCGAAAAACTGCAAAGCCTCTTCTTCGATGTCGTCGCAGGCAAAACACCCCAATATGCAAGCTGGCTGACCTACGTCTAAGCCGCCATTACCCGGTTCACCTTATACCCTCCCCATCGGGAGGGTATTTTTTGTCCTTTTTTGCCATACCCCCTACAATAAGCACATGGAAACAACAGACAAAAACCTTCCCCCCTACCGGATAGTCGAACTCGACAACCCCGAACTGCCCATAACCTGCCCCAACAGGGAAACCCCTGTCACCTTCGCGCACCCCCGCGTCTACCTTGAACTTTCGCCCGACAGCACCTGCCGCTGCCCCTATTGCAGCACCCTCTACATCGTCCGTTCATTCACTGTCTGAACCGATATTTTCCGAATACCCTTGAAAAACCGGAAAGCGGCCCCTATCTGCCTTCCATTCGTTCAACAAGATTAGTAAAGAGGAAAAAATGGCAGTTTCTGAAAAACAGACTATGGGCTTTCAGGCAGAAGTCACGCAGCTTCTGCAACTGATGATTCATTCCCTGTACTCCAACAAGGAAATCTTCCTGCGCGAGATGATTTCAAACGCATCCGACGCGGCAGACCGGCTGCGCTACGAAGCGCTGGACAAACCCGAAGCCTACGAAAACGATCCCGACCTGAAAATCGTCATCTCCTACGACAAGGACAAGCGCACCATCACCATTTCCGACAACGGCATCGGCATGACCCGTGAAGAAGCCATTGCCCACCTCGGTACCATCGCCAAATCCGGCACCAAAGAATTCATCTCCCGGCTTACCGGCGATGAGCAAAAAGACGCCGCCCTGATCGGCCAGTTTGGCGTCGGCTTTTACTCCGGCTTCATCGTTGCCGACAAAATCACCGTCGAAACCCGCAAGGCCGGAGTACCCGCCGCTGACGCTGTGCGCTGGGAATCCGATGGCGTTGGCGATTTCAGCGTTGAGTCCATCGAAAAAACCGCCCGCGGCACCGACATCACCCTGCACCTGCGCGAAGGCGAAGACGAATTACTGACATCCTGGCGGCTCAAGGGCATCATCCGCAAATACTCCGACCACATTCCCATTCCCATCCAGATGGAACAGGACATATGGGACGACGAAACCAAAACCATGAAACCCGGCACCGAACTGGCTACCGTCAACCAGGCCAGCGCCCTGTGGTCGCGCAGCAAATCCGACATCACCGATGAACAGTACAAGGAATTTTACAAACACGTCTCGCACGACTTCAACGACCCGCTTACCTGGACACACAACCGGGTAGAAGGCCGAAGCGAATACACCCAGTTACTCTACATCCCCAAACAGGCGCCCTTTGACCTTTGGGATCGCGACAAGCGCGGCGGCATCAAGCTTTACGTCAAACGCGTCTTCATCATGGACGACGCCGAACAACTTATGCCCATCTACCTGCGTTTCGTCAAAGGCGTCATCGACTCCAGCGACCTGCCGCTGAACGTCTCCCGCGAAATCCTCCAGGAATCCCGCGACGTCAGAACCATCCGTGAAGGCTCCACCCGCCGCGTCCTTTCCATGCTCGAAGAACTTGCCAACGCAGATGAACAGGAGAAAAAAGACCAGTACGCCGAATTCTGGGCCCAATTCGGGCAAGTGCTCAAAGAAGGCGTCGGCGAAGACAACGCCAACAAAGACCGCATCGCCAAACTCATGCGCTTTGCCTCCACGCACAACGACACCGACATCCAGAACGTCTCCTTTGACGACTACATCAGCCGCATGAAAGAAGGCCAGGACAAAATCTACTACGTCACGGCAGAAAACTATGCAGCAGCCAAAAACAGCCCGCACCTTGAAATCTTCCGTAAAAAAGGCGTCGAAGTCATCCTCATGACCGACCGCGTCGATGAATGGATGCTCTCCTACCTGCAAAAATTTGAAGACAAGGAACTCGTCTCCGTTGCCAAAGGCGGGCTTGACCTGGGCACACTCGAAGACGAAGCAGAAAAGAAACAATTCGAGGAAACCCAAACCGACTACAAGGACGTTGTCGAAAAAATGAAAAAAGTCCTCGAAAACAAGGCAAAAGACGTGCGCGTC
>JAVBTJ010000086.1:0-7383 GCA_031556215.1 Oxalobacter sp. | reverse complement strand
TAAAATATTTTTAAAAATTTTTCCCCTTGCAGGTTTTCCCTCCTGTTTTTACAGAAGGGTTCCTATTCTAGCAAGGACAAAATAAGTCCGCAAGCACTAATTGCTTCCCGTTTTTCAGGAGGCGCGCCCTGTTGGATTATGATGTCTTGCGATGCACGATGCCGGAAAACACCTGGAAATATTCAGGGAAGGTTTTGGCAACCGCTGCCGGATCATTGATGCGGATTTGCGCGCCTTTGCGTTTGGCTCCGTCAAGGGAAGCCAGGGAAAAGCACATGGCGATCCGGTGATCGTCGTAGGTGTCAATGGTCGCAGGCTGTATGACGTCCGGCGGTGTAATGCGAATCCAGTCCGGCCCTTCTTCTACTATCGCGCCCAGCTTGCGCAATTCCGTTGCTACCGCAATGATTCGATCCGTTTCCTTGACCCGCCAACTGCCGATATTGCGCAAGGTGCTGACGCCATCCGCATAGAGCGCCAGCATAGCAACGGTCATAGCCGCATCGGGAATCAGGTTGAAATCATCATCTATTGCCTTAAGAACGCCATTTGAACGCGCCTCTATCCAGTTATCGCCATAGGTGATATCGGCCCCCATCTGTTTCAAGGTTTCAGCAAAGCGGACGTCTCCCTGGATACTGGTGCTGCCGATTCCTTCAACGCGAAGCGGCCCCTTTGCAATAGCGCCCGCTGCCAGAAAGTAAGAGGCGGAGGAGGCATCACCTTCTACATGGACAATGCCCGGGCTGCGATAGTGCTGCCCTTTCCTGAGGAGAAATGACTTCCAGCCATCCTGCTCGATTTCCACGCCAAACTGGCGCATCATGTTAAGGGTGATTTCGATATAGGGCTTTGAAATGAGTTCGCCCACGACATGAATGGTAATGTCGTGCTTGCGGGCCATGATTGGCGCGGCCATCAGGAGCGCTGTGAGAAACTGGCTGGAGACATTGCCTTTGACATGCAGTTCCTGCGCGTGGATATGGCCTTTGCGAATATGAAGCGGCGGATAGCCCGGCTCACCCGTATATTCGATCTGGGCGCCCGCTTCGTTCAAGGCATCAACCAGGTCGCCAATCGGACGTTCATGCATACGCGGTACGCCGCGTAGGGTAAAGTCGCCGCCCAGTACCGCCAGGGCTGCCGTCAACGGCCGGATGGCGGTTCCGGCATTGCCCATAAAGAGTTCGGCACTGTTGTTTGGCAAAATGCCCTGCGTTCCCTCGACTTCGTATTCCTGCGACGCGCCGTGTTGCTTCCATTTCACACCCAGTTGCTGCAAGGCCTGCAACATGACGAGCGTGTCGTCAGATGAGAGGAGATCCTTGATTTCGGTTTTGCCCTCTGCCAAAGCTGCCAGAAGCAATGTCCGGTTTGAAATGCTCTTGGAGCCGGGAAGACGAATGATCCCTTCTGCCTTGAAAGCGGGCGACAGATCAATATAGCGCGGATATTTCATGATTCTTTTTCCTGTTTTTCAGCAGCTTCAATTGTGGTAATCCAGTTAAACCGGGCTCGTTGCGCATTGGCGTAAACCGCCTCTATTCCCGCCGCATCACCCGACAACAGCATCTGGCGCAATTGCCCCAGTTCTGCCAGATAGCTGTCCAGTTCCAGCAAGAGCTGTTTTTTATTGGCCATGGAAATGTCGCGCCACAGTTCCGGCGAGGAACCGGCAATCCGGGTAAAGTCGCGAAAACCGCTGGCGGCATATTCAAACATCAGGTCGGCATTCGGGTGACGGGCAACCTGGTCAACCAGCGCGTAGGACAATAAATGCGGCAAATGGCTGACCACGGCAAAAATATTGTCATGTTCTTCCGGCGAGAGGATATGGATAATGGCATGGCATTGCCGCCACATTGCCGCCACATTTTCGATATCTTTTCCGGCATTTTCCGGCAAGGGGGTCATAACCAGTTTTTTCCCGGCAAAGAGATCATCAATGGCCGCATCCGGCCCGTTTTTCTCCCGCCCGGCAATGGGGTGCGCCGGAATAAAACAGCCCGCCTGCTCGCCCAACGCCTGGTACGCGGCAGCCACGACGTCTGACTTGGTGCTGCCAACATCGGTAATAAGGGCGTTTTTTTTGAGGTACGGCTTGATGGATGCCAGAATCGCACCCGTCTGCGCAACTGGCGCGGCAATCAGGATCAGGTCGGCCTGACTGACGGCCTCGGCAACCGAGGCGGCAATCTCGTCAATCAGACCCCGTTCCAAGGCCCGCTTTAACGCCGCTTCATTGCGGTCAATGCCCGTTATTTTTCCGGTGTAACCGGATTTTTTCAGCGCGAGAGAAAGCGACCCGCCAATCAGGCCCACGCCGAAAATAAGGATATGGCGAAATACCGTCACTTCGCTCCTTCTTTCCTGTTTTATGCCAGCACTTCCCGGAGCGCACCAATGACGGCGGCATTTTCTTCCGGCAGGCCAATCGTAATACGCAACCATTTCGGCAGGCTGTACCCGGCGACAGGGCGGACAATAATGCCTTTTTTCAGGAGCGCAAGGTTGACGCGCGCCCCGGCTTCATCATCATCACCAACCCGCACCAGGACAAAATTGCCATAAGACGGCACGTATTCCAGTTTCATTTCATCAAACGCTGCCGTCAACTGGCGGTAGCCTTCTGCATTCAGCCGGGCGCTTTTTTCGAGAAATGCCTGGTCATCCAGAACCGCGACGGCAGCCGCCTGCGCCAGCGAATTGACATTGAATGGCTGCCGGACACGATTAAGCAACCCGGTAATTTCTGGCTGTGCAAGACCAAAACCGATCCGCAACCCTGCCAGCCCATAAATTTTTGAAAAGGTTCGCGAGATCAGCAAATTGGGATATTTCCTGACCCAGCCTGTCGATTCATACTGCAGGCCGGGATCGAGATATTCGTTGTATGCCTCGTCCATTACCACCACAATATTTTTGGGAACCGCCTCAAGGAAAGTTTCGATTTCGGCGGGCGGCAGAAAAGTCCCGGTCGGGTTATTCGGGTTGGAAATGAAGATCAGCCGGGTATCCGGCGTTATCGCCTTTCTCATGGCGACCAGGTCATGCCCGTAATTTTTTGCCGGTACGCTGATACCACGGCCACCGACTGCCTGCGTTGCCAGTGGATAAACCAGGAAAGAATACTGGGCATATACCACGGCTTCTCCCGGACGGACAAGCGCGTGCGCTGCCAGTTCCAGGATATCGTTACTGCCATTGCCAAGCGTAATCCAGTTTTCCGGCAGTCCATAGCGCTTCGACAGCACGGCTTTCAGGTCAAACCCGTTGGAATCCGGGTAGCGCGCGCCATCAGACATGGCCTGCACCATCGCTTTTTTGGCCGATTCCGGCATCCCCAACGGATTTTCGTTGGATGCCAGCTTGATAATATCTGCCTCATCCAGCCCAAACTCCCGCGCGACTTCAGAAATGGGTTTGCCTGCCTGGTACGGCGCTATGGCACGGACATACTCCGGCCCGAATACAGTAGACATGATTTTGATGAAATTCCGTTAATAACAATTATTCAATGGACAAGGGATAAGAACCCAGCACCTTGAAATAGGCCGCGCGATCGCGGAGTTCTTTTAATGCCGCCGCCATTTTTTCATCCTGCGCGTGGCCGATCAGGTCGATAAAGAAATAGTATTCCCAGTGACTGCTGCGGGCAGGGCGCGACTCAAAGCGTGTCATGGAAACGCCATGTTTATCCAGCGGCTCAAGCAGGCGGTAAACCGCGCCGGGCCGGTTTTGGACGGACAGGGCAAGCGAGGTCTGATCCATGAAGCTTGGCTCGGTTTTCTGGTGACCGACAATGACAAAGCGAGTCCGGTTTTGCGCATCATCCTGAATATAGGCGTTGACGATCTGCAAGCCATAGCGCTCGCCTGCCAGTTCGCCAGCAATGACAGCGGTTTCCTTGTCCTTGCTGGCAATCAGCGCGGCCTCGCCATTGGATGAAACGGCATGGCGGAGAATGCGCGGATAATTCTGGTTCAGCCATCCCTGGCATTGGGCCAACGCCTGCGAATGCGCGCAAATGGTATGAACGCCGTCCATATTGCCGGAAAGGGTCATCAGGTTGTGGTTAATCGGAAGCGCTTTTTCGCCGCTGATCGTCAGCGGCGTCTGCATCAACAAATCCAGCGTCCGGTTAATGGCGCCCTCTGTCGAATTTTCAATCGGCACAATGCCAAAATCCGCGGTTCCGGCTTCAGCCGAACGAAAAACTTCATCTATCGTGGCGCAGGGCACCACATCAATCGCACTGCCGAAATATTCATAAGCCGCCTGCTCGGAATAGGTACCCGATGGCCCCAGGTAGGCAACACTGACCCGCCTTTCAAGCGCACGGCAAGCCGACATGACTTCACGATAAATGCTTTGCAGGTCTGCCGTGGCTATCGGCCCCTTGTTGCGCTCGGCAAGCCCCCTTAACACCTGCGCTTCCCGTTCAGGGCGGAAAACCGGCAAATTTTGTTCTATCTTCACCTTGCCCACAGTCTGCGCAATTTTTGCACGCTGGTTCAAGAGATCAAGCATTTGCGCATCAATCGCGTCAATCTGGTCACGTAACGGTTTGAGATCTTTTTCCATAATCCGGCAGCCAAAAGAATAAGTTGAAGGGATTGTCGTTGAAACAGAAAACGGGGCAGACGTCCGGTTTTCTGTTTTCCGGCAAAAAGCCATTGGATATTGTATGACATATATTCAGTGGAACAAAACCCTTCTTCACTGAAGTGGGGCGTGAGTTCAGGCTGCGCGTTCAAATTCGCGCATGTAGGAAACCAGCTTTTCCACGCCCGCCATCGGCATGGCGTTATAAAGGGACGCGCGCATCCCGCCCAGGGAACGGTGGCCTTTCAGCTGCAAAAGCCCGTTTTCCTGCGCTCCGGCCAGAAAAGCGTCATTTAAGGCATCGTCCCGGAGAAAAAACGGGATATTCATCCGTGAACGACTGGGCTTTTCGACAGGGTTGGCAAAAAGACTGCTGGCATCAATGCAGTCATAAAGCAGCGCAGACTTCCGGATGGCGGCGGCTTCCATTGCGGCGACGCCCCCCTGGTTTTTCAGCCACTGAAAAACCAGCCCGCATATATATATAGCGTAAACCGGCGGCGTATTGAGCATGGCGTGATGTTCGGCCAGGTTGCTGAAATCATAAACAGACGGGCAAACGGGCAAGGTGTAACCCAGCAGGTCTTCCCGCACGATGATAACGGACACACCGGCCATCCCCATGTTTTTTTGCGCCCCGGCAAAAATCAGGCCGTATTTTCCGACATCGATCTGGCGTGACAGGATATGCGACGACATGTCCGCAACCAGCGGAACCGTTCCCGTATCCGGCGTGAAAAAGAATTCATTACCGTTGATGGTTTCATTGCTGCAGATATGCACATAGGCAGCATCTGCCGTCAGTTTCCATTCATCCACCGAAGGAATCCGCGTGAAATTCTCCGGCTCTGACGATGCGGCAATACTGACACGGGCATATTTTTGCGCTTCCGACAGTGATTTGCCGGACCAGATGCCGGTATGGATAAAGTCAATCGTCGCCGGTTTGTTTTTTCTGCCGACCAGATTCATGGGAATGAGGGCATTCAAGGCGGTCGGGCTGGCCTGGACAAACAGTATCCGGTACACCTTCGGCACCGCCAGCAAATCGCGCAGGTCGCGCTCGGCCTGCGCCAGGATGGATTCAAAATCCGCACTGCGGTGACTCATTTCCATCACCGAGAGGCCTCTTCCCTGCCAGTCCGGCATTTCAGCCGCAGCCTGCTGCAATACCGCTTCAGGTATCGCGGCAGGGCCGGCTGAAAAGTTGAAAGGGCGTTCCATCAGTCTTGGGAGTCTGGCTCCCCTTCTGCATTGGCTGCAGCATCAACCGCTGGTTCTGTTTCCTCGATATCTTCCACATCGGTTTCCATGATGCGCTGCAGGCCACTCAGGTTAGTGCCGTCTTCAACCGCAATCAGGGTAACGCCCTGGGTTGCCCGCCCCATTTCCCGGATTTCAGACACGCGCGTCCGGATCAGGACACCACCTGTCGTAATCAGCATGATCTCGTCTTTTTCGTTGACCAGTGTTGCGGCAACGACTTTGCCGTTACGCTCGGAAGTCTGGATGGCAATCATGCCCTTGGTTCCGCGACCATGACGGGTGTACTCCCCAATCGGCGTGCGCTTGCCAAAGCCGTTTTCTGTTGCGGTCAGGACAGACTGGTTTTCATCTTCCGCCACCAGAAGAGCAATCACGCGATGATCCTCGTCGAGGTTCATTCCGCGAACCCCGCGGGCGGTGCGTCCCATCGGACGCACGTCGTTCTCGTCGAAACGCACGGCTTTTCCGGCATCTGAAAAGAGCATGACATCATGGGCACCATCGGTTAACGCGGCGCCAATCAGAAAATCGCCCTCATCCAGGCCAACGGCAATAATGCCCGTTTTGCGGGGATTGCTGAAATCGGTCAGCGGCGTTTTCTTGACTGTACCCAGGCTGGTCGCCATAAAGATATAGTGGTCTTCCGGGAAATTCCGGTTTTCGCCGGACAGCGGAAGAATGACCGTGACTTTTTCATCATCCTGCAACGGGAACATGTTGACAATAGGACGGCCACGGGCATTGCGCGAGCCCTGCGGCACTTCCCATACCTTCAGCCAGTACACGCGCCCCCTGTCCGAGAAACACAGGATGAAATCATGCGTGTTGGCGACAAACATCTGGTCGATCCAGTCGTCTTCCCGCGTTGCGGCGGCCTGTCGACCACGGCCACCGCGCCGTTGCGCGCGGTATTCGGAAAGCGGCTGCGACTTGATATAGCCCGTGTTGGACAGGGTCACCACCATATCCTGCGGCGTAATCAGGTCTTCCGTTTCCAGGTCAAAGGCGTTCTGCTCGATTTCCGAGCGGCGGGCATCCTTGCTTTCCTGCCCGTATTCGCCCACGACATCATTCAATTCGGTTTCGATGATCGCCAGCACGCGCTCCGGTTTTGCCAGGATATCCAGCAGTTCGGCAATCTGCGCCATGACTTCTTTGTACTCATTGAGGATACGATCCTGCTCAAGCCCAGTCAGGCGTTGCAGGCGCATCTGCAGAATTTCCTGCGCCTGCTCTTCGGACAGCTTGTACATGCCGTCGCCCTGGATGCCAAACCCTTCTGCCAGATTTTCCGGGCGGAAAGCTGCAATACCCCCCTCGTTGCCGTCACCCGTCCGGGCCAGCATTTCCCTGACAAGGGAAGAATCCCATGAACGCGACATGAGCGCCTGGCGGGCAATCGGCGGGGTGGGTGCCGCGCGGATAATCGCGATGAACTCATCAATATTGGCCAGCGCAACTGCCAGGCCTTCCAGCACATGCCCACGCTCGCGGGCGCGGCGCAATTCATAA
>JAVBTJ010000081.1:0-21896 GCA_031556215.1 Oxalobacter sp. | reverse complement strand
TTCGATCAGGTCGTCACGGTGGTGTCCCAGGGCAATCCTGGTAGCGCCGATCTCGCCGGCGACACGGTACAGGACTCCTCTTCGCAGCCGGGCGCAGAGCGAGCAGCCGGGCTTCCCTTCCGGAATGAGCCGTTTGACAATGCTGTACGTGTCTTCTTCTTCGATATGGTAGGCAATGCCGTTTTCTTCCAGGTAGCGCGGAAGCACATCTGCCGGAAAGCCCGGCTGCTTCTGGTTCAGGTTGACGGCAACAATGTCAAAATGAAAGGGCGCGCGGGATTGCAGGATCAGGAGAATATCCAGCAGGCAAAAGCTGTCTTTCCCACCTGACAGGCATACCATGACCTTGTCGCCTTCGCCGATCATGTCGAAATCGGCAATGGCCTGGGTTGCCTGACGGCACAGGCGTTTTCTCAGTTTGTTGTTTTCAACCCCGGTTTTCCTGAATTGTCGCCGCGTGAGGTTTTTTGTCATGAGGCGTGATCAGGCCTGTTCCCGTTTGATGTGAAAAACTTCCACACCGATGCTTTCCGCGTTGTCGTAGACATCCGGTTTTTCGGTGGAGATGCGCACGGCACGGACACTGGGATGGGCTAAAAGCAGATGGGCGAGGTCATCGCAGAAGGTTTCCTGCAGGTTGATATGCCCGCGCAGGGAAATGCTGTCAATTGCTTCCCGGATGAAAGAATAGTCGATGACTTCGGCAAGCTCATCATCGATGGGCGTCGAGATGACCAGCGGAACATACAGATCGACATTGATAATCAGCCGTTGCGGCCCTTTTTTTTCATGATCCAGAACACCGATTCGGGTGGATATTTCGCAGTTGCGGAGAAAAATACGGCGGCAGTCAGCAAGCCGGGGATGGAGAAAGAAAGTAGGCATGATTTTTCATCGTATAAAAGGGGATTGTTGTACCGGCTGCAGCGTTTCTGTAAATATTGTACGTCAGGCGAACGGCGCGATGGAGAGTTTTGTGCTTTTTCTCTGCGCCAATCGTATAAAGCAATTCCTGGCGTGCATGTAACGGGTTTTTTGAATATACAATGCCGCTATGAATTTGCCGACTCTTTCGCCGGATGCGCTTGCCCGGTCTGCCGTCCTGGAACGGAAAATAGAGGCTGCCATTCTGGAAAATGGCGGCTGGATTTCCTTTGCCCGGTACATGGAGATGGCGCTGTATGAGCCGGGCCTGGGATATTACAGCCACGGCGGAAAGATGCCGGGGCGGGAGGGGGATTTTGTGACCGCGCCCGAAATTTCAGTCCTGTTTGGGCAGACCATCGCGCAGGCGGCGACGCCTTTTCTGGCGCAATCCTCTCCCCGTATCCTGGAAATCGGTGCCGGAAGCGGCCGCCTGGCACATGATGTGCTAAGCGAACTGGCGCAGCAGGATATGCCCCTTGAACATTATGACATCCTGGATCTTTCGGGCGGTTTAAGGCAAAGGCAGCAGGAAACGCTGGCGGCTTTTCCCTGCGTGCGCTGGCTGGATTGCCTGCCAAAGGCGTTTACCGGCGTGGTGTTGGGCAATGAAGTGCTTGATGCCATGCCGGTGCAACGGGTTGTCAAAAAAAAGGGCGTATGGCATGAACTCGGCGTGGGGGTGTCAGGCGGTCATTTTGCTTTTAAGGCCAAAGTGGCGGATACGCATTTGCTGGCGCAGGTTGCCCGGCAGATACCGAATGCGGAGGAACTGCCGGAAGGGTATGTGACAGAGGTGCATACCCATGCCTGCGCCTTTATCCGGACACTCGGCGATATGTTCAGGGCAGGCGGGGGAGGTGTTGCCATTTTGATTGATTATGGTTATCCGGCGGGAGCGTATTTTTTGCCTGAGCGCAGCCAGGGAACGCTTTTATCCTATTACCGGCATCATTCGCACACCGATCCGTTTTGGCATGTCGGGCAGCAGGATATCACCGCGCATGTGGATTTCAGCGCCATTGCCGGGGCCACGATGGAAAGCGGGCTGGATTTGCTGTGCTATGGCAGCCAGGCCGGTTTTTTGCTTGCAAGTGGGATTGCCGAACGCCTGCTGCGCATTTCGCCAGAAGATGCCCGGCACTATCTTCCAGAAGCGAAAAAGATGCAAATGTTGCTGTCCCCGGCAGAGATGGGGGAACTTTTCAAGGTGATGATTATCGGCAATCTGGATTTACCGCCTGCCCTGCTTGCGGTTGACCAGAGCGAAAAACTATGAAAAAGCGGTAAAGCAGCATAACCTGCTTTACCGCTGGAAAAAGGTTATTTTCCGGTGACCAGTTTTTTGGAAAGCGGGCCGGTCAGGCCAAATTTGGGATCAACCTTGTCCCGGCGCATATCCATGTTCCATCCGGCGCGCCCCGGCGTCATTTCTGCCCATCCTGTCATGGAGATCGTCATGGGAATTTCAACGGTGGCCGCTTTTTTGTCATCCAGTTGAATATAGGAGTGTATGGCGATCTGTTCCATGATTTTCTGGGCCGGCAGGGAACAGTCTTCCCGGATATAGGCGTGTGCCTTGGGATTTTCAAAGACTTTCTGCCAATCGGTAATGCCCGGAGTCGTGTTGTACATGCCCTGCATGAATTTGCGTGCGCCTTCTTCGCCATTGACGAAGCTCAGCTTGAAGTTGTAGCGGACGACATAGCTCCAGATGCCGGGGAGGGACTCGATTTTTTCATACGAACCCAGTTCAAGCCATTTGCACTGGTAGGTTGTTGAAAGCAATTGCGTAATATTTTCTTCGTTTGGACGCGCACAGCCAGCCAGTATCAGAACTGCCAGCGAAAGGATAGCGGCACGAAGCCAGATGGGGCGTTTTTTTCCGGAAGGGTTTTCTGCGATTTTGAATGTCATGGGAAAATGGGGACGTATTGCCAGAATAAATAATCAGTTATGCCAAGTCTCTGAAAAGGATAACGAAGTATAAAGCACTATAGGTTATACACCAAACACGGTTTTTATGGAAAAAGACGGTTTCAGACACCCCATACGATGTCGCGTTCCTTTTTATGGGCTGCCCGCAGCATGAGCAGGAAAGGATAGGCGCGCGCCGAGAAAGGAACCGGAATTTCCACTTTTTTCGGCCTGGTTTTTTCATCGAATGGATCCTTTTCCGGGTTTTCTTCCGCTTCCCGGCGTCGCTGCTCTTCGGTTTCCCGTTCTTCTTTTTCCCGATCCTCCCTTTCCCTGGCTTCTTCTATTTTCTGGCGGGCGATGGCGTCTTCCAGAATCCGGATGGCTTCAGCAGTCTGGTCAGCCGTGATGATGCCCTGATGAACCTCCTTGCCGAGCAGGTCAAGTATCTGGCGGGCATTTTCTTCAAACATGAAAAGATCCCCGGCGGCTTTTGACTTGAATGTAACCAACATGTGTCTCTCCTGTCATGCGCTTTACTGAAAACCGATCAGGCTTCCTGGAGCGCCCTTCTGTATTGTATCGCTTCAGCAATGTGCCGTTGCCCGACATGGGTTTCCTGCGCGAGATCGGCAATGGTGCGGGCAACCTTGAGAACGCGGTGGTAGGCCCTGGCCGACCAGGCAAGCCGCGTCATGGCTTGCCGGAGCAACAGTTCCCCTTTTTCATCCGGTTTGCACCAGGTGTCAATTTCCGGCGGAAGCAGCAGGTTATTGGATTTGCCCTGTCTGGCATGCTGTGCGGCTCTTGCTTTTGCGACGCGTTTGGCAATCACGGCGGAAGATTCGCTTTCCGATGATTTCATCAGTTCGTTCTGATCCAGCGCATAAACGGGTATCTGGATGTCGATCCGGTCCAGCAGGGGGCCGGATATCCGCCCCTGGTACCGGGCAACGCCGTCCGGCGTGCAGCGGCATTTCCCGGAGGCATGGCCAAGATAGCCGCAGGGGCAGGGGTTCATGGCGGCAATCATCTGGAAGCGGGCGGGAAAGCAGGCTTGCCTTGCCGCGCGTGAAATCGTGATATGGCCGGATTCCAGGGGTTCGCGCAAGACTTCCAGGACACGGCGGTCGAATTCGGGGAGCTCATCAAGGAAAAGCACGCCGCAATGAGCCAGCGATATTTCTCCCGGGCGGGGCGTGCCGCCGCCGCCAACCAAGGCAACGCCTGACGCGGTATGATGAGGGGAGCGAAACGGGCGTATTTTCCACCGGGAGGCATCAAAATGGCCCGTCAGCGACTGGACGGCGGCGGATTCAAGCGCTTCCTCGTCTGTCATGGGGGGCAGGATGCCTGCAAAACGTGTTGCCAGCATGGTTTTGCCGGTTCCCGGCGGGCCGCTCATCAAGACATTGTGTCCGCCTGCCGCGGCGACTTCCAGGGCGCGTTTGGCCTGAGCCTGTCCTTTCACTTCGGCAAAATCAGGATACGATAAGGTGCCGGTATTGCCTGAAGGCGCGTGCGCCTTTAACTGGTGTTCTTTTTCAGCGGAACTGAAGTGAGTGCATACTTCCAGCAGGGAGCTGGCGGGCAGGATGGCAATGTCATCAACCAGCGCGGCTTCATCGGCATTGCCAGCAGGAAGGATAAAGGCGGTACGGCTGCCGGAAGTGGCGCCTGCACGCTGCATGGCAAAAGTCATGGCCAGCGCGCCGCGAACGGGGCGAAGCTCGCCCGAGAGAGAAAGTTCGCCCGCAAATTCGTATTCTTGCAGGTAATCCTTTGGCATCTGGCCTGATGCCGCGAGAATGCCAAGTGCGATTGGCAGGTCAAAACGGCCGGACTCCTTGGGGAGGTCGGCGGGTGCCAGGTTCACGGTGATTCTTCTGGCGGGAAATTCAAAGCGGGCATTTTGCAGTGCCGCGCGGACGCGTTCACGCGCCTCTTTCACTTCGGTATCGGCCAGGCCGACAATGGTGAATGACGGCAGGCCGTTTGCCAGGTGGACTTCAACCGTGACTTCAGGCGCTTCCATGCCGGTCAATGCCCGGCTTTTCAGGATGGCAAGGCTCATGAGGGGCTATTCAGACGGTCTGGTCATCCGAAGAGGAAATCTTTTTTTCCAGTTTGGTCAGATGGGTCTGCAGCAGGCTGATCTGTTCGCGAAGCTGGTTAATGGTCATGGCCTGCAGGTCAAATTCCTCGCGGGTGACGATGTCAAGTCGGGAAAGTGCCTGCGTTATCAGTGCCCGCACATTTTTTTCAATGTCTTTGACAGGGGAACTGTCGATAACCTGGTTGATGCGGGATTGCAGATCCTCAAAAATATTTTTCTTTTCCATTTTTCGCTTTCTGCACGATTGCCTGTGCGTTTTTATTGTTGTGATAGAACTTCTTTTTATTATTTTATCGGGAGAGTGCATTTGCGGGGAAATAAAAACACATCGGAAAGACGGATACCCGTTTACGGTTTTTGTGTCAAACTTAACCTTTAACCTGCTTTTTGAAAGCCGGATTTTGCCAAAATTGGCGCAACCGGTCAGCAGTGTGTTTCAATGGCAGAAAAGGTTCACTGGATAAAATAAAAACAGCCTTACCTGACAGGCTGACGGGATTGTTATTTACTGGCGTGATGCCAGCGCATCGTAAGGGGGTGATATGGATCCACACTTGGTTACCGCTTTGAATGGCCCGCTCCTTGAGCTGGAAAAAAATATTGTCGAAGCCACGCCTGCCATCGAAAGATGGTTCCGCCTGGAATGGCAGGATCACTCGCCGCCTTTTTATTGCTCCGTGGATTTGCGCAATGCCGGGTTCAAGCTGGCGCCGGTGGATACCAATCTTTTTCCGGGCGGCTTTAATAATCTTTCTCCGGAAATGGTGCCACTGGCGGTTCAGGCAACGATGGCGGCCGTGGAAAAGTATTGCCCGGATGCCAAGAACCTGCTGCTGGTGCCGGAAAACCATACCCGCAATACCTACTATCTGCAGAACCTGGCGCGCCTGATCAAGCTGATGCGGATGGCCGGGCTGAATGTGCGGCTGGGCTCCATTTCAAGCGAGATTACCGGCCCGACAGAACTCGCGCTGCCGGATGGTTCGGTTCATGTAATTGAGCCGCTTATCCGGATTCACAATAATCGCCGTGTCGGGTTGCCGGATTTTAATCCCTGCACGATTTTGCTGAATAACGATTTGAGTTCGGGCAGTCCTGAAATACTGAACCATGTTTACGAGCAGAGCCTTTTCCCGCCGCTGCATGCCGGCTGGACGGTGCGCCGCAAGAGCAATCATTTCGCGGCGTATGACGATGTCGTGCGCCGGTTTGCCAAGCTGATTGGCGTAGATCCGTGGATTATCAATCCTTTCTTTACGCATTGCAGCGAGATCAATTTTGCTGCGCGCGAAGGAGAGGAATGCCTGGCGGCCAATGTGCATTCCGTCCTCGTGAAGATTCGCCGGAAATACAAGGAATACGGTATCAAGGAAAAGCCTTTTGTTATCGTCAAGGCGGATGCCGGAACCTATGGCATGGGCGTCATGACCGTAACCGATGCAAGCGAGATTACCGGCTTGAACCGCAAGCAGCGCAACAAGATGTCGGTTGGCAAGGAGGGGCTTGAAGTCAGTGATGTCATTATCCAGGAAGGCGTGCATTCTTTCGAGCGCATCGACAATGCGGTTGCCGAGCCGGTTGTTTACATGGTTGACCGGTATGTGGTGGGTGGTTTCTACCGGGTTCACGACCAGCGAAGCGAGATGGAAAACCTGAATGCGCCGGGCGCGCATTTTGTTCCCCTGGCGTTTTCCCATCCCCATGCCTTGCCGGATAAAAAAGCCGAACCAGGAACGGCGGTGCCGAACCGTTTCTATATGTACGGCGTGGTTGCGCGTCTGGCGCTTCTGACGGCATCTATCGAGCTGGAAAGAACGGATCCCGAAATGGCCGCGATTTGAGGCATTTCATGAAGATAGCTTTTCTCGCCGATCCACTGGACAGTTTTAAAATCTCGAAGGATTCGACTTTTGCCATGATGCGGGAAGCCGAAAGGCGGGGCCATGCTATTTATGCCTTTGAGCCGCAGGACATGGCTT
This sequence comes from Oxalobacter sp., assembly GCA_031556215.1. Classification (GTDB taxonomy): domain Bacteria; phylum Pseudomonadota; class Gammaproteobacteria; order Burkholderiales; family Burkholderiaceae_D; genus Oxalobacter. The sequence goes on along the minus strand of JAVBTJ010000081.1, from coordinate 14,960 downwards.
TTTCCGACGGGGAGGTCATCGCCTGTGCGCGCCGGGTTCATCTGACCGGGGATGAAAGCGCCAACTGGTATCGGGCAGATGAAAAAGCGCTCTACCGGCTGGCCGATTTTGATGTGGTAATTGTCCGCAAGGATCCGCCTTTTGACATGAACTATCTGTTTTCCACGTATCTGCTTGATCTGGCAGAGGCGTCCGGCGTGCGGATACTCAACCGGCCATCCGCGTTGCGCAACTACAATGAAAAAATGGCGATTGCCCGTTTTCCACAGTTTGTTGCGCCAACGCTGGTCAGCAGCAATCCTGCCCTGCTGCGCGAATTCCATGCGGCACACCAGGACGTGATTTTCAAGCCGCTGGATGGCATGGGGGGTGCCGGCATATTCCGTATCCGCGCCGATGGCATGAACCTGGGGGCGGTGGTTGAGACGCTGACGGAAAACGGCAGCCGGGCGATCATGGTTCAGAAATTCATCCCGGAAATTGTATCCGGCGACAAGCGGGTGCTGCTCATCAACGGCAAGGAGGTGCCTTACGCACTTGCCCGCATTCCGCTGGCGGGCGAAGTCCGGGGCAACCTGGCTGCCGGGGGGCGTGGTGTTGCACAGCCCCTGTCAGCGCGTGATGAGGAAATCGCGCAAACGCTGGCGCCAGAACTGGCAAAAGACGGCCTCTTTCTTGTCGGCCTGGATATTATCGGTGACTGGCTGACTGAAATTAATGTAACCAGTCCGACCTGCTTCAGGGAAATTACCGAGCAGACCGGCCTGGATGTGGCGAAGGTGTTTTTCGACGCCATTGATGAAACAATTTGACCTGGCCTGTTAATTAATTACAATAGGCCGTGTTTACATGCAGCGATTGGCTGCGCTGATAATCTGACGGCACATGCCCGTTTTTAATTTTGCCGCTGGCAGGAAAATGATCGGTATTCTTCTCATCATGCATGAGCCCCTGGCGAATGCTTTTATGGCAACAGCGTCTCATATGTTTGAAGGCAAACAAGAGCGCTTTGAGGCCATTGACGTCAAGGCGGATCAGGATCTGAATGATGTCAACCAGATTGCGTCAGAGGCGATTGCCCGGCTGGACGACGGTTCCGGCGTGCTGGTTTTGACCGATGTGCTGGGCGGCACGCCGTCCAACTGTTGCCATCGCCTGACAACGCATGGCCGGGTTGAGGTGATTGCCGGTGTCAGTCTGCCCATGTTGTTGCGGGCGATTACGTATCGCGAAAATGATCTGGAAACGGTTATCGAAAAGGCGCTGTCCGGCGGAAAAAGCGGGGCCGTCAGGATGGATAGCTGTTGTTGATGATGTTTGTTTTTACCGGGCATTGCCCTTGATTGCATGCCTTTTTGCAGATGTTAAGACATGATTGAAAAAGAACTGGAAATAGTGAACAAGCTCGGGTTGCATGCCCGTGCCTCCGCCAAGTTGACCCAGCTGGCAAGCAAGTATGCCTGTGAGGTCTGGATGACGCGCAACAATCAGCGCATCAATGCCAAGTCAATCATGGGGGTGATGATGCTGGCCGCTGGGAAGGGGGCCAGGGTCATGCTGGAAACGGAAGGTGCTGACGAGGCGGAATGTATGGATGCGCTGGTCAATTTGATTAACGGCAAGTTCGGGGAAGCGGAGTAAAGCCCATGCAATTGGGAAAAACGATGGCGTCTTTTGTGCTTCACGGGACAACGGTTTCCCGTGGCATATCCATTGGTCGGGCTCACCTGATCCCGCGGGCGGCGCTGGACGTGCATCATTATCTGGTTCCCCAGGAAAAGGTCGAAGCGGAAGTCGAGCGCCTGACAGGGGCGATTGAGGCGGTTCATGCCGAGCTGGAGGAGATCTGGGGTCGCCTGCCAAAGGATGCGCCTGTTGAGCTGGGCGCGTTTCTGGATGTGCATTCGCTGATTCTTTCGGATGCCATGATTGCCAAGGAGCCGCTCAACATTATCAGGAAGCGGAGATATAACGCGGAGTGGGCGCTTTTAACGCAAATTGAGGAATTGTCGGCTCAATTCGATGAAATTGAAGATGCTTATCTTCGGGAGCGCAAGGCCGATATCCAGCAAGTGGCGGCCCGGGTCATGAAAAACCTGCGTGGGCAGGAGAAGGAGGCCATACCTGAAGTGCAGCCGATCCTGGCGGGGTTGCCGGAAGATGAGCGCATTGACATGATCGTTGTTGCCCCCGATATATCGCCTGCCGATATGCTCCAGTTTCGCGACAGGACATTCAGCGGTTTTATTTCGGAAGTCGGCAGCAGGAATTCCCATGCGGCGATTGTGGCGAGAAGCATTGATGCCCCGGCGGTTTTTGGCCTGCCAAACGCGCTGATGCTGATTGAACAGGATGACTGGCTGATCATTGACGCCGATACCGGCGTGGTCATTGTCAATCCGACTTCGTTGGTGCTGGAGCAGTATCGTGTCAGGAAGGCGGCACGGGAAAAGGCGCTGAAAAAGCTTAGCAAGCTGAAAAAAACGCCGACGCTGACACATGACGGTACGCCGATAACCCTGATGGCCAATATCGAATTCCCGGATGACTGCAACGCGGCACTGGAAAATGGCGCCAGCGGGATTGGCCTGTTTCGTTCGGAATTTTTGTTTATGAGCAAGACGGGACATATGAGCCTGTTGCCGGATGAAGAGGAGCAGTTCCAGGCCTACAAAAAAGCGGTGGTGATTATGCGGGGGCGGCCGGTGACAATCCGGACACTGGATATTGGCGCGGATAAGCCTATTGGTATTTCAGACTTCAGTGTGCTGAATCCGGCGCTGGGAAAGCGGGCCATCCGTTTTTGCCTGGCCGAGCCGGATTTTTTCCTGACCCAGTTGCGTGCGATATTGCGTGCATCGGCTTTCGGGCCGGTTCGCCTGCTGATTCCGATGCTGGTGCATGCTTTTGAAATTGACCAGACGCTGGCGATGGTTGAGCAGGCCAAGGCGCAATTAAAAGCGGAAAAAATCAAATATGACGAAAATATCCCTGTCGGCGCCATGGTCGAAGTGCCGGCGGCGATTCTGGCTTTGCCCATGTTTACCAAGCGCCTGAGTTTTCTGTCGATCGGCACCAATGACCTGATCCAGTATTCCCTGGCGATTGACCGTGTTGATCCTGAAGTGGCGCATTTGTACAATCCGCTGCACCCGGCGATTTTGACCATGCTGTCAATGGTTATCAAGGCAGGCGCCAAAGCGGGGCTGTCGGTGTCCGTTTGTGGTGAACTGGCAGGAGACCCCGAGATGACCCGCCTTTTGCTGGGAATGGGCCTGCGCGAATTTTCCATGCACTCCACCCAGTTGCTGACGGTCAAACAGGAAGTGCTTGGCGCCAGCCTGACGCAATTAGCGCCGCGGGTAAAAAGGGTGCTCAGCCTGGTGGAACCGGATGCGATTCTTCGAGCTGTGGAAAAGATCCGACAGTTGCCTGCTGCAGCATAAATCACTTTTTTCTTTGGTTATTTGACGCTGGCCGATGACTTCGTTATGCTAGTGCTGTTGCGCCGATTTGAACGATTCAGCTTGCGGGCGCAAAGGGAGATTCCCGAAATAAATGCGGCTAAAGCGAGCTTGAAGACAAGCCCGACAGACCTGCGCTTCGGGCTTGTTTTTTAATGTATGGTGAAGGAGGCCACCCTGTTTTCAGGGATGGCGAAGCGAACAAATGACTTCTGTTGGAGCCGTAACCGCCCAGTCAATGGATTTTGATGCGCCTTTGCGATTGCAAAGCGGCGCATTGATTGCCAATTACACGCTGTTTTATGAAACTTACGGGCAGCTCAATGCCGACAAATCCAATGCGATTCTGATTTGCCATGCCTTGAATGCCTCGCATCACGTGGCAGGATATTATGCCGACCAGCCGAAGAATACCGGCTGGTGGGACAATATGGTCGGGCCGGGCAAGCCGGTAGATACCAACCGTTTTTTTGTGATTGGCGTCAATAACCTGGGTTCCTGTTTTGGTTCTACCGGGCCCATGAACACCAATCCGGAAACCGGGAAGCCTTACGGACACGATTTTCCGGTCATTACCGTTGAAGACTGGGTGCAGGCGCAGGCCCGTCTTGCGGATGCGCTGGGAATCGACAAGTTTGCCGCCGTCATGGGCGGGTCGCTTGGCGGGATGCAGGCACTGGCCTGGAGCATCATGTTTCCGGATCGGCTGGAGAATTGCATTGCCATTGCCTCGACAGCCAAGCTGTCGGCACAGAATATTGCCTTTAATGATGTGGCGCGCCAGGCGATCCTGACGGATCCGGATTTTCACGGCGGCGATTTTTATTCGCATGGCGTCGTGCCGAAAAACGGATTGCGTGTCGCGCGCATGATTGGTCACATCACCTATCTTTCCAATGTGGACATGTCCGAAAAATTCGGACGGGAATTGCGTTCCGGCCAGTATCTTTTCGGGTTTGGCGTGGAGTTCGAGATTGAGTCCTACCTGCATTACCAGGGGGACAAATTTTCCACCTATTTTGATGCCAATACCTATTTGCTGATTACGCGGGCGCTGGATTATTTTGACCCGGCAGCGTCCTATGCTGGCGACCTGACTCGTGCGCTGGCGGGGACAAAGGCCAAGTTTTTGCTGGTTTCGTTTACCACGGACTGGCGTTTTTCACCGGAAGCCAGCCAGGCCATTGTCAAGGCGCTGGTGGATAACCGGCGGGAGGTGACGTATGCCAATATTGATGCGCCGCACGGGCATGACGCTTTTTTGCTGACGGATGAACGTTACCATGAACTGGTTCGTTCCTACATTGACAGGATGTGGCTGGAAATCAAGGGGCGGAGGAACGGATGAGCAGCATCAAATTGCGGGAACTCCGTGCGGATCTGGCCTTTATCGCTCACTGGGTTCCGGAAAAAGCACATGTGCTGGATCTGGGATGCGGTGATGGTGCCATGCTGGAGCATTTGCGGATAACCAAAGGCTGCACCGGTTATGGCGTTGAGATTGATGATAAAAAGATTCCGGGCTGTACCAGCCGCGGGGTCGCGGTTATCCAGCAGGATCTCGACAGGGGGTTGACGCTTTTTGCCGACAATTCATTCGATACGGTTTTGTGCCTCTCCGCGTTGCAGATGATGAAAAATGTGGAAGACCTGTTGCGCGACATTGTCCGGGTTGGCAATGAGGCCATTGTCTCTTTCCCCAATTTTGCATATTGGCAGAACCGCCTGTCGATTCTGGCGGGACGGATGCCGGTGACCAGCGAGTTGCCATATGAATGGTTTGACACGCCGAATCTGCGTTGCGCCACGATTGACGATTTTGAAAATCTGGCTAATCTGGTCGGCCTAACCGTGACAGACTGTGTTGCCCTGCGCCAGGGCAAGCCGGTGTCTTTCATGCGTAACTGGCGCGGGGCGCTGGCTGTTTTCCGGCTTAAAAAGAAATAGTCTTCTCGCATCATGACCCAGCCTGAACGAACCCTTATCAGCGCGTTTCACCAGCGCATGCTGATTTGCGTCTTTATCGGTTTTTCATCCGGGTTGCCGCTTTTCATCCTGCTGAACTTGCTTCAGGCATGGCTGGCCAAGTCCGGGCTGAATATCAAATCGCTGGGGCTTTTCGCGCTGGTGATGTTCCCTTATACCTGGAAATTTTTATGGGCGCCGCTGATGGATCGCTTCAGCCTCGGTCGCCTGGGACGGCGGCGGGGCTGGATGGCCATGACACAGCTTGCCCTTTTCTTTTCCATCGGTCTGATGGGGATGCTTGATCCGATGCGGCAGCTTTTGCTGGTGGGCATCCTGTGCACCGTGGTGGCTTTTTTGTCTTCCAGCCAGGATATCGCCATCGACGCCTATCGCCGGGAACTGCTGCCGGATAATGAGCAGGGCCTGGGCCGTGCCATCCATGTCAATGCCTACCGGGTTGCGGGCATGATCCCCGGCGCGCTTTCCCTGATCCTGGCTGACATGATGAGCTGGCAATGGGTATTCTGGATAACGGCGGCGTTCATGATTCCGGGGTTTGTCTGTACGCTTTTTATCCGGGAGCCGGAGATATATGGCGCGCCGCCTGCTAACCTGAGAGACGCGGTTGTTTTGCCGTTCAGGGAATTTGTCACGCGAGCAGGCTGGAAAAATGCGCTGTATGTCCTCGGCTTTATTTTCCTGTACAAGCTGGGAGATAGCCTTGCCACGGCGCTGGCAACCAAGTTTTACCTGGATCTGGGATTTACCATGACCCAGATTGGCGCGATTGCCAAAACAACGGGTTTCTGGGCCAGCCTGTTGGGTGGCATGCTGGGCGGCATCTGGATGATCCGGCTGGGCATTAACCGGGCGCTGTGGCTTTACGGGGTCGTGCAGGCGGTTTCTATTCTGGGTTTTTCATGGATATCCCTTTCCGGGGCCAATCCTTATATACTGGCGTTCGTAATCGGTTTTGAAGCGCTGGGCGTGGGATTGGGGACAGCGGCTTTTGTTGCCTATATTGCAAAAACCACGGACAAGCGGTACAGCGCGACGCAGTATGCCCTCTTTACCAGCCTTGCCGCCATTCCCCGCACGTTTATCAATGCCTCTGCCGGTTTTATCGTGGATCAGACAGGCTGGTTCATGTTTTTCAATATCTGTTTTGTGCTGGCGTTGCCTGGCATGATGATGTTGCCCAAAATTGCGCCGTGGAATGAGGGCAGGAAAAAAAACGAGGAGAAATGACGGCAGAATATTCGACATTCTGGCGTATCAGGGTTATGATTTTTGCCTGTTTGGGTTATCACAATAATTGAAGGAAAGAAGTATGTCGCGACAGTTTGGGGAAATGCCGGATAAAGCCGGTTTCTTTGGTGAGTACGGTGGGCAGATTATTTCGCCGGAATTAAAAGCGGCCATGGATAAAATCAGCGATGCCTATGAGGAAGTGCGTCAGACGAAGGCATTCCAGGAAGAATTGCAGGAGTTGTATACCCATTATGTGGGTCGTCCCAGCCCGATTTATTTCGCCAAAAAGCTGACCGAACGCCAGGGCGGCGCCCGTATTTTCATCAAGCGTGAAGACCTGAACCATACGGGCGCGCACAAGATCAATCATTGCCTGGGGCAGGCGCTTTTAGCCAAGTTCATGGGAAAAACCAAGGTGCTTGCAGAAACCGGCGCCGGACAGCATGGCGTAGCGATGGCAACGGCCTGCGCGCTGGTCGGTATTCCCTGCGAAGTCCATATGGGCGTGATTGATATTGAAAAAGAACGCCCGAATGTCACCAAGATGAAAATTTTGGGCGCAAATCTGATTCCGGTGACGCGTGGGACGCAAACACTGAAGGATGCGGTTGACAGCGCTTTTGAAGAATATGTCAAAGACCCGGATAACTTCCTGTATGCCATCGGCTCGGCCGTCGGCCCTCATCCGTTTCCGAAAATGGTGCGGGACTTCCAGATGATTATCGGCAAGGAATCCCGGGAGCAGTTCCTGGCGCGTGAGAAGACGCTGCCGGATATGGTCGTGGCCTGTGTGGGCGGTGGTTCCAATTCCATCGGGATGTTTACGGAATTTCTCCCGGATGAGTCCGTAACGCTGGTCGGTGTCGAGCCTGCCGGCAGGGGGCTGGATACGCCGGATAATGCGGCGACCCTGACGCTGGGTACCAAAGGCACATTGCACGGCTACAAGTGTTATGCCTTGCTCGACAAGGAGGGAGAACCCTTGCCGGTTTATTCCATTGCGTCCGGCCTGGATTATCCGGGCGTTGGCCCGCAGCATTGCTATCTCAAGGATTTGGGGCGTGTGCAGTATGCGTCGGCGACAGACCAGGAGTGCCTGGATGCCTTCATGGCGCTTTCGCGCGTGGAGGGTATTATTCCGGCGCTGGAAAGCGCCCATGCGGTGGCTTATGCCATGCGGGTGGCAAAAGAGCTTGGGCCTGACAAAACCATCCTGGTCAACCTGTCCGGCAGGGGCGACAAGGACGCGGATTTCGTCGCCAGTTATCTCAAGCTGTAAGTGGCGGTTTCCTGTGAGTGAGGCTGACAGTGAGTAATTTGCGGCAGGATTTTATCCAGTTTTCCGTTGACACCGGGGTTTTGCGTTTTGGCGAGTTTGTGACCAAGGCCGGGCGGACTTCGCCTTATTTCTTTAATGCCGGATTATTCAATGATGGGCAATCGCTGGGGAAACTGGCGGATTTTTATGCGCAGACGCTTCTCAATTCCGGCATCGGGTTCGATATGCTGTACGGCCCCGCATACAAGGGGATTCCGCTGGTTGCCGCTGTTGCTGTCGCGCTCTCAAACCGGGGGCGCAATACGCCGTTTGCCTACAATCGCAAGGAAGCCAAGGATCATGGAGAAGGCGGAACCCTTGTCGGTGCACCCATGCAGGGACGGGTTATCATCGTTGATGATGTGATTTCCGCCGGAACCTCTGTCAATGAGTCGGTTCAGGTTATCCGTGCCGCGAAGGCGACGCCCGTTGCCGTGCTGATTGCGCTGGATCGCATGGAACGCTCCGGCAAGGATGGTGCGCTGTCGGAATATTCTGCCGTGCAGGAAGTGCAGAAGGCTTACGATATGCCGGTCTTTCCGATTGCGAACCTGGATGACCTGATGGCCTATCTTTCCCGGGATGGGGTTGGTTCGGCGTTGTCGCAGTATCGTGACGCGGTCAATGCCTACCGCGCTCGTTACGGCGCAACTTGATTTTTTAATCGGCGTTTCCTGTCAGCTTCTTTCGTGTTTCCCGCAGACCGGGCAATCCGGATTGCGGTCAAGCTGCATTCGTGTCCATTCCATTTTGAGACCATCCAGGATCAGGAGCGCGCCTGCCAGTGACTGGCCAATGCTTGCCACCAATTTCAGCGCTTCTGCGGCCTGTATGGTGCCGATAATGCCGACGATGGGCGCAAAGACTCCGTACTCGGCGGCTTTCATGTCCCTGAAGGGCTGGTCTGCTGCGAAAAGGCAGGAATAGCAGGGCGCATCCTTTTTTCGCATGTCGTAAACCGAAATCTGTCCGTCAAATCGCAGGGCAGCCCCTGAGACAAGGGGAAGTTTGTTTGCGACGCAAATCCGGTTGATGGTGTGGCGGGTGGCAAAATTATCCGTACAGTCCAAAACGACGGAAACGCCTTGAACCAGTTCATGCAGGCGGGATTCATCCGGCCTTTCGCTTAACGCTATTACCTCGACGTCCGGATTGATTTCCGCCAGGGTTTTTTTGCCCGAAAGGGCTTTGGGCTGGCCGATGCGGTCGGTTGTGTGCAGGATTTGCCGCTGCAGGTTGGTCAGTTCCACCGTGTCGTCATCAACCAGCGTGATCTTCCCGATCCCGGCCGACGCCAGGTAGTAGCATGCGGGCGAACCCAGCCCGCCTGCGCCAATGACAAGGGCATGGGCAGCCAGGATTTTTTCCTGACCATCCATGCCCAGTTCTTTCAGCAGTATATGACGGGAATAACGTTCTGATTGAAGCTTGTTCATTCCCGGATGTTACCGCTTGCTTTTCTTGTCGGTATCGGTTTTTTCGGCATCAGCGCCGTTTTTCTTTTCATCCTTGGCTTTGGCCAGCTTTACCGGGTGCCCTTTCAGGTGGTTCAATGCCTGTGTCAACTGGAAATCATCCTTGCTGCCATATTCCAGCGGCTTGTATTTCTTGCTATTGCTCAGGGCGCGTTGTTCTTCTTCCTCGTTGACATGCTGTTCGTCGCTGTTCGCATGCGCAGGGTCGTTGGAGAGGTGTTTCAGGAGATCGGCCTCGCGCAGACGCAGGCTGTTGTAGCCATCACCTTCCGGTGTTTCATCCACAATCAGGTCCGGTACAATCCCCTTGGCCTGGATAGTGCGGCCATTGGGGGTGTAATAACGGGCGGTTGTCAGTTTGACGGCGGTATCCTGTGAAATCTGGCGAACGGTCTGGACGGAGCCTTTGCCAAAGGTTTGTGTTCCCAAAATGATCGCGCGCTTGTGGTCCTGCAGGGCGCCTGCCACGATTTCAGAAGCGGAAGCCGATCCGATATTGACGAGAACGACAACCGGAACCGTTTTGATTTGTGCTGGCAGCCTGGCGAGCGGGTCATTCAGGTTGCGGTTGGCATAAAACTCGGGACGGGCATAAAAGGTGGCCTTGGATTCCGGCAACTGCCCGTTGGTGGATACGACAACCACATCTTTTGGCAGGAAGATGGATGCCACGCCAATCGCGCCCGGCAGGATGCCGCCCGGATCGTTGCGCAGATCGAGAATCAGCCCCTTGATATTGGGGTTTTGCGCGTAGAGCGCATTGATTTTCTTGACAAGGTCTTCTACCGTGGGTTCCTGGAACTGGGCGACCCTGAGCCATGCATAGCCCGGCTCAATCATTTTGGACTTGACACTCTGGACGCGGATTTCTTCGCGGACAATGGTCATGACCAGCGGTTTGTTTTCGTTTTTGCGTGCGATGGTCAGGACGATTTTGGTGTTGGGTTCGCCACGCATTCTTTTGACGGCTTCATCCAGCGTCATATCCTTGACGGAGACGCCATCGAGGCGGGTAATCAGGTCGCCCGGCTTGATGCCTGCGCGGTAGGCCGGGGTGTCTTCAATCGGGGAGATAACCTTGATGAAGCCGTCTTCCGTTCCCACTTCGATACCGAGTCCGCCAAAGCGGCCCTGTGTACCTTCTTTCAGTTCTTTCAGGGCTTTTTTATCCAGGTAGGCCGAGTGCGGATCCAAAGAAGCGACCATACCGGAAATGGCTTCTGTGAGCAGCTTTTTGTCATCAACCTGTTCAACGTAGTCGGTCTTGATCAGCCCGAAAACATCCGCCAGTTGCCTCAGTTCGTCCAGCGGAAGCGGGGCAGTCTGTTTTTGCGCCATCGCAGAAAATTGTATGGAGGCCGCAATCCCGGCCAGCATGCCCAGCCCGATCAGTATAAAGTTGCGAAGTTTTCCGCTCATATGTCACCTAGTAGTTACCCAATCCATCGGGTTAAATGCGCGCCCATTATGGCGCATCTCGAAGTATAAACCGGTTTGCGTATTATCGCTGCTATTGCCGACGTTGGCTATCACATCGCCGCCCTTCACATTGTCGCCCACCTTTTTTCTCAGGGTTTGTGCATTGGCATAAATCGTCATGTATTGCGCGCCATGATCGACAATGATCAGGTTGCCGAATCCCCGCAGCCAATCAGCAAAAACCACTTCGCCATTGGCAACACAGCGGATATCGGCGCCAAGGGCACTCTCGATGAAAATGCCTTTCCAGCTTGGCCCATCTGCCCGTTTTGATCCGTAATGCGCCGTGATGGTGCCTTTTACCGGTAGTTTCATGCGTCCGCGCTGCTTGGCAAAGGCGCTTTTTGCGGATTCTGCATCAGCAACGGCTTCGACTTTCTGCGGTTTTTCACCCTTCTTTTCTGCCTGTTTCCTGGCGGCGGCTTTTTTTGCCGCTGCCGCTTTTCGCTGTTCTTCTATTTTGCGGGCCAGGTTATCGACTAGAGAGGAAAGCCGTTTTTCATCCTGTTGCAGTTTTTCAGCCTCTTTGCGCTGTTCATCCAGCTTGGAGGATAGCTGGGCCAGGAGCACGGAGCGTTCGGACTTTTCTTTTTCCAGCTTTTTCTTCTGAACCTGTTTCTGATGGGAGATTTTTTCGAGTTCCTGCTTGGTCGATGCGGTCTGCGCGCGTTTGTTGTCAACTGCCTGCAGGTTGGCGCGAAGCGCCAGGGTCAATTTGGCCTGGGCCTCGGAAATATAGGCCATGTATTGCATCTCGCGATTGATCCGGTTGGGGTTGTCGCCCGATAAAAGCAGTTTCATGCGGTCTTCATTGCCGGAGATGTATTGTTCCTGCAAAAGGCTTGCGAGTTGATCCTGCTGCGCTTCAACGGTTTTTTCAAGCCGGGATTGCTCTGCCGTCAGTTGATCCAGGCGGTTTTCCGTTGAGGTCTGTTTTTGCTCCAGTTCTAAAATGGAACGGTTGGTGCTTTTGATGGCTTCTTCTGATTTTGCCAGGGTGTCGGCAGCCTTGCCTTTTTCTGTCTCCGTTTTGCCGATTTCTTTTTTCAGGTTGGTCAGTTGCTGGCGTACCTTTCCGCGCTCGGCCTCCACATCCTGTTTTTGTTTGGAGTTGTCACCGGATTTTGCGGTGCTTTTGCCTGATTTTTTTGTTGTCTGGGTGGCGGTTTTTTTTGTCGCGGTCGTTTTTTTTGCCGTTTGTGCCGCTGAATGGGGTATAACCAAGATGGCCGACAGAAAGACTGTCAGAAAGAGAAGAAAAACAGAATAGCGGCCTGCTTTTTTCGTGGAGGTAAAAAAAGAAGGCATGGTGCTGAAAACATTCATCGATATTTCACGCGATCAGCGGGTAAGACAATGGTGCTGCAATAACGATTCTTTTCCGGTTATCACTGGGCGCCACCAAGGTAATAATTCCGGATCGGTTTCAGGTTGGCATCCAGTTCATAGACAATCGGCTGCCCTGTCGGGATATTCAGTTCGGATATCTCTTCATCGCTGATATTATCCAGTTCCTTGATCAGTGCGCGCAGGCTGTTGCCGTGTGCGGCTATCAGGATGCGCCTGCCTTGCCTGATCTGCGGTGCAATTGTGCCGTTCCACAATGGCATCACGCGGGCAACGGTGTCCCTGAGGCTTTCGGTCAGCGGAATCTGATCCCGGCTGAGGGTACTGTACGCCGGGTCGGAAAAAGAGGTGCGCGGATCATCCGGGCTAAGCGGATTGGGCGGCGTGGCATAACTTCTTCTCCAGATATGAACCTGTTCAGGGCCATACTTGTCGGCGGTTTCCGCCTTGTTCAATCCCTGGAGCGCGCCATAATGGCGTTCATTCAGTTGCCATTGGCATGAGACAGGCAGCCACATCCGATCCAGTTCTTCGAGCGTAATCCAGAGGGTGCGGATAGCCCGCTTGAGAACCGAGGTATAGGCAAGATCAAACTCATAACCGGCCTCGCGCAAGGCGCTGCCAGCGGTTCTTGCTTCGGCCTTGCCCTGTTCGCTCAAGTCTACATCAGTCCAGCCGGTGAAACGGTTTTCAGAGTTCCAGACGGATTGTCCGTGCCGCATGAATACGATTTTATACATAGTCGATATGAAATATTAAGAGTCACGAATTTAACTTCACGAATGTCCTGCGTATTTCTATTTTATAATGTATCGGTTTTGTAATCGATGATCCTGGCAGGAAATATGCTGAATTTTATTTGGGACAACATTTTTTTGGTCGGCGTGGTGGTGTACTGTATTGGTGCGCTGCTGTGGCCGAGAATCCGTCGCGGTTCCCGTATCAGCCATACGGAAGCGACCAACATGATTAATAAGGGCAAGGCGGCCATTATTGATATCCGCGACCAGCAGGAGTATCGGGCCGGGCATTTGTTGAATGCCATTCACGTGCCTTATGACTCGCTTGAGGAGCGTCTTCCAAAAATTGAAAAGCTCAAATCGCAGCCCGTTATTGTGGTTTGCGAGAGCGGCAAGCGTTCACGCACGGCTTCCGAGGTATTGCGAAAATCCGGTTTTACCCAGGTTTTCAGCCTGGATGGCGGCATGGCCGGATGGAAAACAAACGGATTGCCCGTGACACAGTAATCTGAGGAAGTCATCATGCCTCGTATCCTGATGTATACGACAAAAGTGTGCCCTTATTGCGCTATGGCGGAAAAGCTGTTGCAGTCAAAGGGCGCGCAGCACATTGAAAAAATCCATATTGACGGGGACGACAGCCTGCGCGAGCAGATGATCGAAAAAACCGGGCGGCGCACGGTTCCCCAGATATACATTGGTGAGACGCATGTGGGCGGATATGATGACCTTTCAGCCCTCGACAGGCAGGGGCGGCTTTTGCCGCTGCTGCAAAAAGCCTGATTTATTAATAACCAACCAACCAACCGGAACATACTCATGCCTTCTGAAACAAACGCGGAAACCTCCCAACCCATATTTCAGCTCCAAACGATTTACCTGAAAGATCTTTCGCTTGAGCAGCCTAATTCACCGGCTATTTTTCTTGAGCAGAAAATGCCGGATCTGCAGATTACCGTGAATGTGGGGGTTGAGCCGCTGGCAGAAACCACGTATGAAACATCCGTTACGGTTACCCTGACGGCAAAGGTGGGCGACAAGACGGCGTACCTGATCGAAGGAAAACAGGCGGGCATCTTTGAGGTGCGTAACCTGCCCAAGGAGACGCTTGACCAGGTGCTTTATATTTCCTGCGCCAGCATTGTTTATCCTTACCTGCGTGCCAATATTGCGGATATCGTGCTTCGCTCCGGTTTTCCGCCGGTGCACCTGGTTGAAATCAATTTTGAGGCGTATTTCCGCGAGCGCATCCAGGGTGCCCAGGCGGAAGGCAACGGTGCCGGGGCGCCAACCCGGCAGTAAACGCGGCAATAATGATGCGGTTGATCAAAACGGGGCATGTGCTGGGATTGCTGCTGATGTTGTCGGCAGGCGTAGCGCATGCCTTTGGTTTTTCTGCGGTGGGTGATGAGCCTGCCGTCCTGTATGACACGCCAAGCTATAATGGCATCAGGCTTTTTATTGCGCCTGCCCACATGCCTGTAGAGGTATTGCTGACTTACCAGAGCTGGACGAAGGTGCGGGATGTCGCTGGCGACATGGCGTGGATCGAGTCAAAAGCACTGGGGCAAAAGCACTATGTTGTTGTCAAAGCCGATCTGGTGCGGGTGCATCTGTCGCCGGACAAAGCGTCCCCGGTCGCTTTTCAGGCGAAAAAAAAGGTCATCCTGGAAAGGCTGACGCCAATTGAAAATGGCTGGGTCAACATATCCCACCCTGACGGGCAGTCGGGCTTTGTCCGCGCCAGTGAAGTCTGGGGTGTGCAGTAGCCGCGTTTTTACACCACGTTCAGGAAGGTGGTACAAAAAATGAATATTACCGTTCTTGGTGCCGGAGCCTGGGGTACCGCCCTGGCAATTGTGCTGGCAGAACGTCATCCGGTTGTGCTCTGGGGACGTAATGCGGCCCACATGCTGGC
>JAVBTJ010000065.1:0-6717 GCA_031556215.1 Oxalobacter sp. | reverse complement strand
AGAACCCGGATATGAAGGAAAAAGTCAGAAATTTTATCGAGACGGCTTTCCCGGAAAAAAGAGAAATGCCCACCGCCTGACAAGGGGTGTCTGAAGTCTGGTTGCGCCGCAGATTTTAAAAGTCTGCGGCGTTTTCATATCCTCCCGGCTGGCGCCATTCCGTGTTTTCCTTGCACCGGAAGGAAGTTGTTGGTTAAACTCTTTACAAAGGGGGGAGGACGGCGGCATGCATGAACTGACGCTTGCAGAGAGCGTGATGGAGATTGTAGAAAAGGCGGCAGAAAAAGCCGGGGTTGCCAGGGTCACCCGTGTGCGTTTATCGATAGGCGCGTTGTCGCATGTAGAATCAGATACGTTGCTCTACTGTTGTGAAGTCGTCAGTCGCGGTGGTATTGCCGAGGGCGCGCGTTTCGAGGCGGATCGTCCTTCGGGCAAGGCGCGCTGCCACGCCTGTGAGCAGGATTTCCTGCTTGACCATCTGGCGCAGGGGTGTCCGCTTTGCTCAAAACATGATTTTCAGGTACTGGATGGCGAGCAGATGAGGGTCGTGGAAATCGGCTTTATCTAAGGAACTTGTAGGAGAAAATAAAATGTGTATTGCCTGTGGCTGCCATGCTGGCGGGGTATTATTGACCGACAGCCATTCCGGACATGAGCTTCATGCCCATGACCATTCGCATGGGGGGCACCATCACCACCACGCGCACGATCATATCCATTCGCATGAACACGGGCCGCTGGATGCGGCGCATGCGCCGGGAATCGCGCCGGAACGCATTCTTCAGATCGAACAGGATTTGCTGGCCAAAAATGACGGATATGCCGAGGCCAATCGCCGGTTGCTGGCAAAGCGGGGGATTTTTGCGCTCAATCTGGTTTCCAGCCCGGGTTCGGGTAAAACCAGCCTGCTGGTTGAGACCATCAGGCAATGGCAGGAAAAGGGCCCGGTGGCGGTCATAGAGGGGGATCAGCAAACTTCGAACGATGCCGAGCGCATTCGCGCAACTGGCACGCCTGCCGTGCAGATCAATACAGGAAAGGGCTGCCATCTGGATGCACACATGGTTGGCCATGCCATTGAGCACCTTCAGGAGCGGCAGGAACTGAAAGACAACAGCCTGTTGCTGCTTGAAAATGTGGGCAATCTGGTTTGCCCGGCCGCCTTTGATCTTGGCGAAGCGCACAAAGTGGTCATCCTGTCGGTGACGGAAGGCGAAGACAAGCCGCTCAAGTATCCGGATATGTTTCGTGCTGCGGATGTCATGGTTTTAAGCAAGGTGGATTTGCTTCCCTACCTGGATTTCGACGTAGACGCCGCCATAGGATATGCGCGCCAGGTCAATCCGGGCATTCGCGTCATACAACTGTCGGCAAAGGACGGCACGGGTTTTGAAACATGGCTGGATTGGCTGGAAAAGGGCTGCGTGACGGCGCGGTCATGATTGCCCGCCATCGCCTGACGGTTCGTGGGATTGTCCAGGGCGTTGGTTTTCGTCCTTTTGTCTACCGCCTCGCACAGGAATTGTCACTGGCAGGCTGGGTACGCAATGATGGCCAGGGCGTCAGCATCGAAGTCGAGGGCGAGCCGGACAGGTTGGCCGCGTTTCGCCGTCGCCTTGCTGACGAGAAGCCTTTGCAGGCGCATATTGACAACATCACTTCCGAAGCGATTCCTGCTAGGAAAAGGGCAGACCGGGCGTTTGCCATTCAGGAAAGCCAGCACCGGAACCAGGCCGATTTTGATGCGGTCATCGGCCCTGACGCCGCGATATGCCCGGACTGCCTTGGGGAACTGCTTGACCCGAAAAACCGGCGCTACCGTTATGCCTTCATTAACTGCACGGACTGCGGCCCGCGATACACCATCGCGCAGCAATTGCCTTATAAACGCGCTTTAACCAGCATGGCCGGGTTTGTCCAGTGCGGCCTGTGCCATGCAGAATATACCGCTTCTGCTGACCGCCGTTTTCACGCCGAACCCAATGCCTGTCCAGCCTGCGGCCCCCAGCTTGGCCTGTATGATGCCCATGCAAAGGTTGTTGCGGGTGACGCCATTGCAGGGGTAATTGCCCGCCTCAAACAGGGGGAAATCGTTGCCATAAAAGGATTGGGCGGCTTTCACCTGGCCTGTGATGCACGGCAGCCGGATGCGGTTGCCCGGCTGCGGGAAAGGAAGCAGCGCGGGGACAAACCACTGGCGCTGATGTTTGCCAATACGGCGTCTGTTGCGGAATATGCGGAGGTTTCTCCGGCTGAAAACCGGCAATTGAATGCTTCTGCGCGGCCTATCGTTTTATTGGAAAAACGTCCGTCCTGCGACGTCGCTTTTTCGGGCGTTTCGCCGTGTGTGGCATGGATAGGTGCCATGCTGCCTTATACGCCGCTGCATTACCTGCTGTTTCATGAAGCGGCGGGACAGCCTGCCGGTACGGTTTGGCTGGAAGGAGCGCAGGATTTGGTACTGGTCATGACAAGCGCCAATCCGGGGGGCGAGCCGCTCGTTTCGCAAAACAATGAAGCCTTCCAGCGGCTGAATGGCATGGCCGATGCTTATTTGCTGCATGACAGGGAAATCGTGGTGCGCTGCGACGACAGTGTTTTGCGTGTACAGCAGGAAACAGAGGGCGTGCAGTTCATCCGCCGTGCCCGCGGATATGTGCCCCAGGCGATCAGGCTGGCCGGAGCGGGGCCGGATGTCCTGGCATTGGGCGGAATGCTGAAAAACACCTTTTGCCTGACACGCCGTCAACAGGCCTTTGTTTCGCCGCATATCGGGGATCTTGATACGGTTATGGCCTGTGTTGCGCTGGCAGAATCTGTCGAACACCTGTGCAGGATGCTGAAAGTCCACCCACAGGCCGTTGCCCATGACTTCCACCCCGACTTTTTCAGTACCCGTCTTGCGCAAAAACTGGCAAACGAGTGGGATGTGCCGACCATCGCGGTGCAGCATCACCATGCCCATATTGCGGCGGTTCTTGCCGAGCACGGATGGGATGCCCCGGTATTGGGGCTGGCGCTGGATGGCGTTGGCCTCGGCGATGATGGAACAGCCTGGGGAGGCGAGTTGCTGAAAGTGTCAGCCGGAGAATATGAACGGATAGGGCATTTGGGTACATTGCCCCTTCCTGGAGGGGATCGCGCCGCGCGTGAACCCTGGCGCATGGCGGCTTCCGTGTTGCACCGGCTTGGGCGCGAAGACGAGATAGCCCGGCGCTTTGCATCCGTGCCGGGTGCAGGCCAACTGGCGAAGCTTTTTTCGGGGGAATCGGGGCTTCCTGTGACGTCAAGTCTTGGGCGATACTTTGATGCGGCAGCCGGGCTGCTTGGATTACAGACGCACATGAGCTACGAAGGAGAAGCAGCCATGCGCCTCGAAAGCGCGGCTGAGGGGGGCGAAGCCATCCCGCAAAGGGGACTGTATGAGATACGTCTTGAAGAGGGCCGGCTGTTGCTGGATTTGCTTCCCCTGATGCAGGTCATCAGTGAGGATGCTTCCCCGGAAAGAGGCGCAGCCATCTTTCACGCAGAACTGGTCGGGGCGCTGGCAGGCTGGGTGGAGCAGGCAGCGCGGAGGCATCACATCCGGGTCGTTGCCTGTAGCGGTGGATGTTTCCTTAATGCTATCCTTTCCCGAGGGCTGCGAAAAGCACTGCAAAAACGCAAAATAACCCTGCTTGAAGCCCGCATGGTTCCGCCGGGAGATGGCGGGATTTGCCTGGGGCAGGCCTGGGTAGCAAGAACCAGGATTTAATTGGAGAAGATATGTGTTTAGCCATTCCGGCGAGAGTGATTGAAATTGGCGGCAAGGATTCGGCGCGAATCGAGATTGCCGGTGTCCAGAAAGAAATTTCGACCGCGCTGATTGATGATGTCGTCGTCGGGGACTACCTGATTATCCATGTAGGCCATGCTATCGGGCGGCTTGACCCTGACGAAGCGGAAAAAACGCTGGCTTACCTGGCGCAGATGAGCGAGGAAGATGCACGGTTACTGGCTTCCGGTTCCATGTAGTAAACATGAAATACATCGACGAATTCAGGGATAAAAAGACGGCACGCGTACTGGCGCGTGCTATTGAACGGGAGGTGAAAGCCGACCTCTGCTATCGCCTGATGGAATTTTGCGGGGGGCATACCCATGCCATCTCTCGATACGGCCTGGAAGACCTCCTGCCAGAGAGAATAAGCCTGATTCACGGGCCGGGCTGTCCTGTCTGCGTCTTGCCGGTTGGCCGCATTGACAGTGTTATCCGGCTGGCGCTGGAAAACGAGATCACGCTTTGCACCTATGCCGATACCATGCGTATCCCCGCATCAGACGGGCTGTCTCTTTTCAGGGCAAAAGCGCAGGGAGCCGATGTACGCATGGTCTATTCAGGCAGCGATGCCCTGCGGATTGCGCAGGAAAATCCCGGTAGGGAAGTGGTCTTTTTCGCCATCGGGTTTGAAACGACCACCCCGCCAACTGCCGTCATCATCAAAGAGGCGGAAAAACGTGGACTTGGCAATTTCAGCGTTTTTTGTTGCCATGTCCTGACCCCGCCTGCCATGACGCACCTGATGGAACTGCCGGGCGAACCCGCGCAAATTGACGGTTTTATCGGCCCGGCCCATGTCAGCACGATCATCGGAACAGAGCCGTATGAAGCATTTGTCCGGCGTTACCAGAAGCCTGTTGTGATTGCCGGTTTTGAGCCGCTGGATGTCATGCAATCCATTCTGATGCTGG
The DNA here is from genome assembly GCA_031556215.1 of Oxalobacter sp. Classification (GTDB taxonomy): domain Bacteria; phylum Pseudomonadota; class Gammaproteobacteria; order Burkholderiales; family Burkholderiaceae_D; genus Oxalobacter. The sequence continues at coordinate 1,986 of JAVBTJ010000065.1, read as the reverse complement.
TTTGCCAGTTGAATGAAGGGCGGTGTGAAGTGGAAAACCAGTTTATCCGTGCCGTGACACAGGAAGGGAACAGGAAGGCGCAGCAGTTAGTTGACGAAGTATTTGAATTGCGGGAAACTTTTGAGTGGCGTGGCCTGGGAGACGTGCCGGACAGCGCCCTGAAAATACGCGAAGCCTTTTCCGCTTTCGATGCGGAAAAGCGTTTTTCTGTTCCGTATCGCCGGGTGCCTGATCCCCGTGCCTGTGAATGCGCCGCCGTTCTGTGCGGGCAGACGCATCCGGGCGACTGCCGGGTTTTCGGGAGTGTCTGCACGCCGGATACGCCCATTGGCGCCTGCATGGTTTCATCTGAAGGCGCCTGCGCGGCTTATTACACCTATGGCCGGTTTCGTCAGGCAGGAGGGAAATTCCCGTGACAAGGCAAAAAGATTATCGGCGGCTGGACTTGAAACACGGGCATGTGGAAATGTCGCACGGCAGCGGAGGCCGGGCAATGGCGCAACTGATCGATGCGCTTTTCATAGAACAATTTGACAATGCCTTTCTTCGCGCCAAGGACGATGGGGCATGCCTTGATGTGCCAGGGGGGCGTATCGTGATGGCCACAGACAGCCATGTGATTTCCCCGCTGTTTTTTCCGGGGGGCGACATCGGCAGCCTTTCCGTGCACGGGACAATAAACGACATCGCGATGGCAGGTGGGCAGCCAAAATACCTGGCGGCCAGCTTTATTATCGAAGAAGGTTTTCCGCTTGCGGATCTCAAACGCATTGTCGAGTCGATGGCGCAGGCCGCAAAAGAGGCAGGGGTGCCGATCGTTACCGGCGATACCAAAGTGGTGGAGCGCGGAAAAGGGGATGGCGTATTTATCACCACGACAGGGGTTGGCGTTGCCCTGCCAGATGTCCATGTTTCCGGGGCGAATATCCGTCCAGGCGACCGGGTTATCGTATCGGGCACATTAGGGGATCATGGCGTGGCGATCATGTCGTTACGGGAAAACCTCTCGTTTGATACGGTCATGGCGTCAGATACGGCGGCACTGCATGGCCTTGTCGCTACCATGCTGGAAACCGTTCCCGCCATATGCGCATTGCGTGACCCGACGCGGGGCGGGTTGGCTGCGGTGATGAACGAATTTGCGCAGCAGTCAGGCGTCGGTATCCTGTTGCAGGAAGACGCCGTGCCGGTGAAACCGCAAACCAGGGCGGTTTGCGAATTGCTTGGGCTTGACCCGCTTTACGTTGCCAATGAAGGCAAGCTGGTTGCTGTGTGTGCCGGGGAAGACGCAGAACGCCTGCTGGCAGTGATGCGCGCGCATCCGCTTGGGCGGGACGCGGCACTGATCGGCAGCGCCATAGAAGACACCCGCTGCTTTGTCCAGATGGAAACCACCCTGGGAGGCCGCCGCATGGTGGACTGGATTACCGGGGAGCCGTTGCCGCGCATTTGTTAATAAATTCCAGAATACGATTGAGAAAGAGCCGGTTTAAGGGGGGAGCAGTATACGGTTTCCCAATTCTCCTCAATCTCTTGCCCATTCCCCTTTGAAACTGTTTTTACAATCCGGTCGCAAATGTCGGGGAACTAAAATTGCCTCAATATTATTGGCATTACCGCGTTTTTCTTCGTTTTATGATGATTTCGGTTTTCGCAGATGTAAAGAGAATATGCCAAAAATCCAATGAACTTTTAGCAGTATGCCTGAGCAGATGCTAACGCAAAACTTGCTTTCGGTAAAGTGAGATACAGTCGGAATTTCGCTTGCGACCGGATTGTAAAAAATGAAGCAAATTTGCGAATCGGAAAATCCTCCAGCCTTATCTGAAGAAGCAGTGTTGCTTTTAGAGCAAGTATCTTGTGACGACACATAATTGGTAAATGTTATGTTACTGATTAGGCAGATTAGTGTCTGCGCTCATGGTGGTTTGTGGTTTGTTTTTTGTTGATTCGAGGAAACATGTTGCTACGGTATATCTCCGTTTT
>JAVBTJ010000006.1:0-6111 GCA_031556215.1 Oxalobacter sp. | reverse complement strand
CATGCCGGTGAACTGGGTTTTCCGGCAGACCTTTACCTGGAAGGCTCCGACCAGCATCGCGGCTGGTTCCATTCCTCGCTTCTGACCGCATCCATGCTGGACGGGCAGGCACCGTACAAGACGCTTTTGACACACGGCTTTGTCGTGGACGGCCTGGGCAAGAAGATGTCCAAATCCCTGGGCAACGTTATCGCGCCGCAAAAGGTATTTGAAACGCTCGGCGCGGATATCCTGCGCCTGTGGGTGGCATCTACCGACTATTCGGGAGAACTGTCGATCTCCGACGAAATCCTGAAACGCGTGACAGAAGCCTACCGCCGCATCCGCAATACCCTGCGCTTCCTGCTGGCCAACACGTCCGACTTTGACCCGCAGAAAGACGCCGTACCGATTGACGAACTGCTGGAAATCGACCGCTATGCCATCGCCTCCGCGAATGCGCTGCAAAAAGAAATCATGGCGCATTACGATGTGTTTGAATTCCATCCGGTCGTTTCCAAATTCCAGACCTACTGCTCCGAAGAACTTGGCAGCCTTTACCTGGATATCCTGAAAGACCGCCTGTATACCTCCGGAGAAGCATCCAGGGCAAGACGTTCGGCCCAGACCGCGCTGTGGCATATCACCCATGCGCTTTTGCGCCTGATGTCGCCGATCCTGTCCTTCACGATGGAAGAAGCCTGGACGGTCTTTGCCAGCAAGGCAGAGTTTACCGCCAGCGATGAAACCCTCTTTACCCAGACCGCCTATGCCCTGCCGGAAATCCGGGACGGGGAAGCCTTGCTGGCCAAATTCGCCCGGCTCAAGGAAATCCGATCGGAAATCACCAAACAGCTTGAAGACATCCGCATGTCCGGCGCTATTGGCTCTTCCCTGCAGGCCGAAATCGAAATTCGCGCCAGCGGCGACAAACTGGCTCTGTTAAAGAGCCTGCATGAGGATCTCAAATTTATTTTCATCACATCCAAGGCGGATGTGATTGAAGTCAATACCCCTGAGGAAGAATCCATTACCGTCAAGCCATCGGTATTTGAAAAATGCGACCGTTGCTGGCACTACCGCGATGATGTCGGTGCAGACCCCAAACACCCACATCTGTGCGAGCGCTGCCTGTCCAACCTTTACGGCAGCGGAGAGATCCGGAAATTTGCATAAAACAGGCTGAAGCCTCATTATTCTGGTTTGGGCCAAATCAGGCGAAAGATAACAGGGCATGGGATCAGGAAACAACATCTTCAGGAGCAAGCCACGCATGCTGCCGTGGCTGGTTCTTGCCGCGATTGTCGTTATCGGCGACCAGTTGACCAAACTCTGGATGGTCAGGCTGCTCGAAACAAAACCGGTCATCACCCTGAATGCATTCCTTAATCTCGTGCTGGCCTATAACAAGGGCGCGGCATTCAGTTTCCTGGCATCCGCCTCAGGCTGGCAACGCTGGTTTTTCACGGCTGTCAGCCTTGTTGCGGTTGTTTTCATCCTGTACTTCATGCGAAAGAATGCCGGACAAAAACTGTTTTGCTGGGCCTTTTCCCTGATTCTGGGCGGCGCCATCGGCAACCTGATTGACCGGGTGCTTTACGGGCAGGTTACGGATTTCATTGATTTCCATGTCGGCACATGGCACTGGCCAGCTTTCAATGTGGCAGACAGTGCCATTACCATCGGCGCCATCCTGTTTGTGCTTGATGAGTTAAGACGCGTAAACAGGAGCAAATAACCGATGGCATCGTCAACATCGCTGAACCCGTCAGGAGGTGGTATGCAACTCTCCGGTAAAAAAATCATTTTGGGGCTGACCGGCGGCATTGCCTGTTACAAGTCCGCTGAACTGGCCCGCGCGCTGATACGCGACGGCGCTTCCGTGCAGGTTGTCATGACCGACGGCGCAACCCGTTTCATCACGCCGTTGACCCTGCAATCCCTTACCGGGAATCCGGTTCGCACAGACCAGTGGGAAACGCCGCCAGCCAACTATATCCCGCATATCGACCTGACCCGGGGCGCTGACGCCATCATCATTGCCCCCTGCACAGCCAATTTCATGGCCAAGCTGGCCAATGGCATTGCTGACGACCTGCTCTCTTCCATGTGCCTGGCTCGGCAGCCCCACATTCCCTTCATGGTGGCGCCTGCCATGAACGTCGAAATGTGGCAAAAACCGGCAACCCGGCGCAACCTCGCCCAACTCAAGGCCGATGGTGTCGGCATCCTCGGCCCGGCGGCAGGCTACCAGGCTTGCGGCGATACCGGGATGGGCCGCATGCTGGAACCTGACGAACTGCTGGAAGAAGTCATTGCCGCCTTCCAGCCCAAACCCCTGGCCGGCAAACGCGTCCTGATTACGGCAGGCCCCACCTTTGAACCCATTGACCCCGTGCGCGGCATCACCAACCGTTCTTCTGGCAAAATGGGTTACGCTGTCGCACGCGCCGCCCGCGAAGCGGGTGCCGAAGTCAGCCTGGTATCCGGCCCGACCGCGCTGGCGACACCCTATGGCGTGACGCGTTACAATGTCATGACCGCCGTGCAAATGCACGAAAAGGTCATGTCGCTCGTAGATCAGCAGGATATTTTCATTGCCGTTGCTGCTGTGGCCGACTGGCGCGTAGCAAACGAAAGCGGCCAGAAAATCAAGAAGGACGGTTTGGGCCTTCCCGTGCTGGAATTTGAGGAAAACCCGGATATCCTGGCCTCCGTTGCCCGGCTTGGCAATGCACCCTACTGCGTCGGCTTTGCCGCCGAATCAGAAAACCTGATCCAGTATGGCGAAGAAAAACGCCAGAAAAAGGCCATTCCGCTTCTGGTTGGCAATATCGGACATGAAACCTTTGGCCTGGATGAAAACGAACTGGTCCTTTTCGATGAAAAAGGACACAATCACCTGCCACGCGCAGACAAGCAGTCTTTGGCACGTGAACTTGTCCGGGAAATCGCGAAACGCGCATGAAAACCCTCTCCCTGAAAATTCTTGACCCGCGCATGAAAGCTCACCTGCCGTCCTACGCGACAGCTGGCAGCGCGGGGCTGGACTTGCGGGCCTGCATGGACGACGCGCTGGTTTTTGCGCCGGGCGACACCCACCTGGTGCCGACAGGACTTGCCATCCATATTGCCGATCCGGGCTATGCCGCCGTCATCCTGCCGCGCAGCGGCATGGGACACAAACACGGCATGGTGCTGGGCAACCTCGTCGGGCTGATCGATTCAGACTATCAGGGACAACTCATGGTCTCCGCATGGAACCGGGGAAAAGACACTTACACCCTAAACCCGATGGAACGGCTGGCGCAACTGGTTATCGTGCCGGTACTCCAGGTCGGGTTCAACATCGTTGACGAATTTACTGACAGCCAACGCAAAGACGGCGGTTTTGGCAGTACCGGAACAAAATAGGAAAACAGGTAGCCCATATGAAACGCACCCTCTTTTTGGATTTGCCCTCATTACTCAAGAAAGGCAGCGCCGTGCTCGCAGCCTTTCTCCTGGCAGCCTGCGCGGGGGGCCAGTACGCCACCACGCCGGAAGTCTCCGGCCAGCAGCAGCAAAAAGACAGCAAACTCCGCCATATCATCGACATGCAGGATCGACTTGACCGGGTCGCCGGTACGCTCCAGGTCGGCAATGCTGATCTCTGCCGCAACCAGGTTCGCAACCTGCTGGGATTTTCGGCAACAAACAAATACTCCTACTCTTCGTCAATGACATCCACGGCGTCACAGATATTCGGCCTGGGTGAAAGATTGCAGGTCACCCATATCATTCCGGGCGGCGGCGCACAAAAAGCCGGGCTGGAAAAAGGCGACATTCTCCTGACCATCGACGGCAAACCGGTTCCACAAGGGCCGACAGGCGAAAGTGAAACCGTTAAAATGCTCTCCCCGATTGTGGCAGGCAATACAGCCGTCAACATGACCATTGACCGCCGTGGCGAGAAACAGGAACTGCTCGTGCCGCTGACACGCGCCTGCGGCTTCAGGGTCGAACTGGGCCATACAGACAGCGTCAACGCTTACTCTGACGGACAACGCATCCTCATCACGCGCGGCATGATGAATTTCGTACGGGACGACAACGAACTGGCTTACGTCATCGCCAAGGAAATGGCGCACAATGTCCTGAACCACGCCCGCACCCTGCAAACCACGGAAACCAACCGGAAAATCATCGACAACCTGATACAGGTCACGCCCAAAGCCATCATTTCCGGCAAGCTGCCCAAACCCATGACCAAACAGTTTGACCTGGACTCGGATACGCTTGGCCTGGCGATGGCCCTGCATGCCGGGTATGAAATTGATTCCGCCGTGAATTTCTGGACACGCCTTGCCCGTACCAACCCGGCATCCTACACGGCGAACCACCCGAACAGCAAGGCACGCCTGGAACAGATGCCCCAATCCGTGCCCCGGATCAAATCAGCAGAACAAAGGAAAAGAGCGCTGTCCAGTGAATAGTCCTGCCCGGACAGCCCTGTCACACCACTTGATAACTGCAGAGGCCCAAGATTAATCCGACACTCATCTGGATACTGATCGCCGTACTGGTTTCCGGCGTTGCCAGCCTGACCATTGCCGCCATCCTGTCGTTTTCAACCATGTCAAAAATGGTTGAGCGCATGGTCAGCCTGTCTGTCGGCGTCATGCTATCCACCACTTTTTTGCATGCGCTCCCGGAAGCCTTTGAAATGACGCATGATCCCGTGGGACTCTTTGGCACGGTTTTAGGCGGCCTGCTGGGATTCTTCCTGCTGGAAAAATTTTCGGTTCTCCGGCATTCGCATCACCATGAAGGCGATGGACACGACCATGAAGAAGGGCACGACAGGCGCGAAGCCGGTTCAACCGGCTGGATGATTCTTGTCGGCGATGGATTCCACAATTTTACCGATGGCGTCATGATCGCCGCCGCCTTCATGGCAGACGTCCAACTGGGCATTGTCACCAGCCTTGCCATCTTCGCGCACGAAATTCCACAGGAAGTGGGCGACTTTATCGTTTTGCTGAATGCCGGTTTTTCCCGATCCCGCGCCTACGTCTACAACCTGCTTTGCAGCCTGCTTGCCGTTGTCGGCGGCCTGGTCGGCTACTACACCCTGGAAAAAGTACAAGGCCTGATTCCCTACGTGCTGGCCCTGGCTTCAGCCGGATTTATCTACATTGCCGTATCCGACCTGATCCCCCAGATGCAGCGCCGTACCTCGCTCAAGGAAACCATCCCCCAGATCATCCTGATCGCCATCGGCGTCGCCATCATTTTCGCCATTACGCAGGGTATGCACGGTCACGCCCACTGAACCAAACCGCTGGTTGGCGTATTTATCTCTCTGACAACAGCAGCTTGGTCGCCAGTCCGAGGAAAACCACCCCGGCAACCCGGTTCATGATCTTCTGGGCTTTTTCCGAGCGTTTCAGCCAGTCTCCCAATGTCCCCGCCGCCAGCGCAATCGCACCGAAAACCAGGATCGTCGCCACGATAAAAACCCCGCCCAGAAACATCATCTGGACAGAAATCGAACCCCGCGCCGGGTCGGCAAACTGGGGAAGAAAGGCCAGAAAAAAGATGGTGACTTTGGGATTCGTGATATTCATGATGATCCCGCGGCGGAAAAGCTGGGCATGCGTCAGCGTGCTTTTTTCACCCTCAATCTCCGTGTTGCCAGCCCTGAAAGCCCCCCAGGCCAGGTAAATCAGGTAGGCCGCACCCGCCAGCTTCAACAGCGTAAAAGCGAGTTCCGATGTCTGGAAAATCACGGCAACCCCCAGCGAAACGGCTGTGGTATGAAACAGAAGCCCCGTGCACAACCCCAGGACAACCAGGATACCCGCTTTTTTGCCGCGCAACGCAGACTGGGTCAGAACAAAGATATTATCCGGCCCCGGCGCAATGGCCAGGATAGCGCAGGCAATAAAATACGTGGCAAAAACATCAAACGGGATCATGCTGGTTCACCAGAAAGAAAAAAGAAAGCATACCCCATCCCTGCTGTTTACCAAACATCTGTTGTATTTTTTGGTGAAAAATCAGCTATTTGAATTGACTGAAAAAGAAAGCACCGTTTATAATGCAAGGCTTCCCATACGCTCGGGAAAACAACAGAAGGCTGAGTCCATT
>JAVBTJ010000095.1:0-12468 GCA_031556215.1 Oxalobacter sp. | reverse complement strand
CTGTGCGATTATATGCGCGGCCGTTTGGGTCTTTAACTGCATGGGCAAGCTGATGTTCGATCATGTCAACACGCTCCCCCAAAACTTCATCAAGGATGGTTCTGGCCATCGCCCGGAAGCCGTGTGCCGTCATTTCGTCTTTTCCAATACCCATGCGCCGAAAAGCCGCATTGATTGTATTGTCTGACATTGCCCGGCCACCGCCTCTTTCGCTGGGAAAAACGCGCTCACCATGTCCGGTTAATTGGTGTAATTCCTTGAGAATTTCCACGACCTGCCGCGCCAGCGGCACGATATGATCTGTGTTCGTCTTGGTTACGGTATATCGCCATTCGGCGGTTTCAAAGTCAATATCAGCCCATTTGGCCTGTCGAAGTTCGCCAGGGCGCACAAAGACATACGGCGCAATTTTCATTGCGCTGCCGACAATAAAGCTGCCTGTATATCCGTCAATCATGCGCAGTAATTCCCCGACTTGCTTCGGTTCGGTAATGGCTGCAAGGTGTTTTGTTCGTGCGGGCTTTAGCGCCCCGGTAAGCGCCTGTATAGGGTCGGTTTCTGTGCGTCCTGTCGCTATTGCGTAGCGGTGAATCTGGCCGCAAACATTTTTCACGCGGTGTGCGGTCTCTATGATGCCTCTTTGCTCGATTTTTCGAAAAACTGCAAGATATTCTGGTGAGGATATTTTTGAAATGGGTTTGTGGCCAATAAAAGGAAAAACATTCCGGCGTAATCGCTCGATAGTGCGGTTGGCATGTGATTCTGTCCATGTGTCCTTTTGCTGGTTGAACCATTCCCAGGCGATTGCTTCAAAGCTGTTTGCTGCGGCTTCTTTTCTTGCAGCTTTCTGCGCTTTTTTAATTTCCACCGGGTCGCTGTCGTTGGCTATCAATTTTCTGGCCTCATCGCGCCGCTGACGTGCTTGTTCCAAGCTAACGTCAGGGTATTTTCCAAGCGCCATTGTTTTATATTTGCCATCAAACCTGTAATTAAATCGCCACAGTTTGCCTCCGGCGGGCATGACGTGCATATACAGCCCTGCGCTGTCCGCAACTTTGTATGGTTTTTCCTGTGGTTTGGCGTTCCGGAAATGAATTTCTTTTTTCATCTGAGGGTATTTTTTTTTCGTGAGGAGGAAATACCCTCAATAATACCCTCAAATTTTCGGGATGAAAAAGATCGGAAAAAATCGAAAAAGAATAAAAAAACCCGCTAAACGTAGTGTTTTAGCGGGTTTCAAGGTTTTTTAAAGGTCGTTAAAGTTGCCTAAAAAACGGGTTCTTGGTGGCCCGGGGCGGAATCGAACCACCGACACAAGGATTTTCAGTCCTCTGCTCTACCAACTGAGCTACCAGGCCAAGACGTGCAATTATAGCAAAGCGAATAAATAGCGCAAGCGCTTTTGATGCAAAAAAGCAGGCCATGTGGAAATTTTTTTATTTCTTCTGCGATAAAACCTTATACTCATACCGGATGTGCCGGATAGCTACCCGCAAAGTATTGGCGTTTTATGAAAGGCAGCTTTATGAACCCCTATCGTGTTATCGACCTGGAAAACTGGCAGCGCCGGGATGTCTTTCATTTTTTCCAGACCTTCAGTTCCCCCTGCATCAATGTCACCGTGCTTGTTGAAGCACAAAAAGCGTATGACTATGCCAAAGCACAAGGTGAATCATTCTTCCTGCTTTCCCTTTACGCCATTCTCCGCGCTGCAAACGAAGTTCCACAATTCCGGCAGCGCCAGCTTGAAGACGGGCGGGTAGTGGAATTTGAAACAATCGCGGCCCTGTCTCCCATCATGACCGCAGCAGGTCTCTACAACCAGGCCCGGCTGGAATACGCGCCCACTTTTGACGATTTTAAAAAGGCGGCGCTTCCCATCGTCGAAGCCGCACGGCGTAACGAAGATTTTTCCAACATGTTTTCGGATATCCGCAACGAGGATTTTATCTGCGCCAGTTGCCTGCCCCGGCTCCACTTTACTTCCATCACCCAGGCCGAACTTTTTCCCGAGCAGGGCGCGCCCCTTCTTGCCTGGGGAAAGCTGAAAAACGGGCTTGTCCCCATCGGGATCAAGGTCAACCACGCCTTTGTGGACGGATTGCACCTTTCACAGTTTTTCGAGTGCATCGAAGCATCGCTCGCACAGCCGAAAATGCTGTAAAAACACGGCACTACGTCCCTTTTTGATGAAGGTTTGTTTACTGTCTTCAAAATATTAGCTTGGAATTGGAAAAATTATATTTTACTTATAATAAAAATGAACTCGGTTGAATACACGCACAAGGCGGCAAAGCAATTACGGAAGATTCCGGCGAATGAGAGCCGGACAATCCGGGAGGAATGCGATGCTCTTGCTGCCATGCCGAATTGCCGGAACATAAAAGCACTGGTCAATCATGAATATGATTATCGTTTGCGGGTGGGGCGATATCGGGTGTTTTTCAATTTTGACGGGCTGTTCGTATCGTTTCTATTGAGGAGGTAAAAAACGCGATGAACGCACATACTGAAAATATTACGATCATCAGGGACGCTGGTGAGCATCCGGTTTATGTTGTTGCCGTTTGCCGATTACCAGGCGATGAAACTGGGCAAACCAAAATCGGAAGCGTTGATTCCAAATCAGGTCGTCAATTACGCAATGGATAATGACGTGTCTGCGCTACGGGCGTGGCGAGATTACCTGAATCTGACGCAATCGGATATTGCTGGCCGAATGGGGATTACGCAATCGGCTTTCGCACAACTGGAAGGCAGAAAAAACCTTCGCAAATCCACGAGAGAAAAGGTTGCCTTGGCGCTGGGACTTGAGCCAGAGCAGCTTGATTTTTAAAAATTTGGCGTGCAAGTCTCGTTTAACCTCACGTCTTCACACGCGAAGCGCTTTTCTGAATGTGATCTGATTGCTATGTGTAGCGCCATGCAGGGAATCAGCAAGAAAAAAGCCGTTGACTCAATAGAATCAACGGCTTGTCTGAATTCTGGTGGTGATAGGTGGACTTGAACCACCGACCCCAGCATTATGAGTGCTGTGCTCTAACCAGCTGAGCTATATCACCGAAAGCGTGTAATTTTGCGTCTTTTGGATCGTGCTGTCAAGATAAAGGCAATTATTTTTCTTTTCCGCCAGCAAAAGGACTGCCCGGGTGCTGCTTCAGGATGGCGATGATCTGTTGGGCTGCGTCGGGAGCCAGGCAGTCGATGACGATGCGTTCCGGCATAGCCCTTAGCCATGTTAGCTGGCGTTTTGCCAGTTGGCGGGTGGCGGCGATGCCTTTTTCCCGCAAGGCTTTTTTGTCGAATTCCCCGTCCAGGTATTGCCATGTCTGGCGATATCCCACGCAGCGCATGGATGGCAGCCCCAGGTGCAGGCCGCCTTTTTCCCGAAGGGCGCGCACTTCGTTTATCAGGCTGTCGTTTTCCAGCATGGCGTCAAAACGGGTGGCAATGCGCTGGTGCAGGATACTGCGGTCAGACGGCTCCAGCGCAATGGGAAGCAGGATGAAGGGCAATTCGTTTTGGGGTTTTCCGGTATAAAGCGCTGATACGGGTTTGCCGGTAATCTCGATGATTTCGAGAGCGCGCTGGATGCGCTGGGAATCGTTTGGTTTCAGGCGTTCGGCAGTGTCCGGGTCAAGCTGCGCCAGTTTTTGATGCAGGGCCGGCCATCCGTGAAGGGCTGCGTCCCGGTCGATTTTGGCGCGAATGTCAGGATCAGCGCCCGGCAGGTCGTCCAGTCCGTTTTGCAGCCCCCTGAAATACATCATGGTGCCGCCAACAAGGAGGGGCAATTTTCCCCGCTGGCTGATTTCGAGGACAAGGCGGGTGGCGTCCCCGGTAAACTGGGAAACGGAATACGACTCTGCCGGATCGATAAGGTCGATAAGGTGGTGCGGGACGGCGCTCAATTCTTCAGGAGAGGGCTTGGCTGTACCGATATCCATATCCCGGTAGACGAGGGCAGAGTCCACCGAGATGATTTCAGCGGGGATGTGTCGTGCGATTTCCAGCGCGGCAGCCGTCTTGCCGGAGGCGGTCGGTCCCATGATGGCAACGGCGAAAGGCTTATCGTTTGTATTCACCTGCTTATTGTCCGCGCATGAAAAAGGCGTCCAGCGTCTGCCAGTCAATCTGCCTCCAGGTGGGGCGGCCGTGGTTGCACTGGTCGGCGTTTTCGGTCGTTTCCATCTGGCGCAGGAGGGCGTTCATTTCCGGCAGGGTCAGGGTGCGGTTTGTCCTGACGGACCGGTGGCAGGAAATGGTCGCCAACAGTTCATTGCGTTTTTCTCCTGCGATGACGGAAATGCCGTATTCATGAAGTTCCTGGAGCATGTCTTTCAGCATGGATTCGATATCGGCCTCGCGAAGCAGCGCGGGGATGCTGCGTATGGCAAGCGTGCCGGGGGAAAGCGAGGTAATGTCAAATCCCAGTGAAAGAAGGGTATCGCGATATTCTTCTGCCGTACCGCCCTGGATGTCGTTTACCTTGAAGGAAATGGGAACCAGGAGCGATTGGGTCTGCAAGGTGCTGGCATCGACTTCGGCCTTGAGTTTTTCGTAGAGGATGCGCTCATGCGCTGCGTGCATGTCAATGAGGATCAGCCCATCCCTGTTCTGGGCAAGAATCCAGGTGTCACGCAGTTGTGCCAGGGCATAGCCCAAAGGATGCACTTCCTGTATGGGTGCGGGTGGTGCTTCTGTGGTTTCCGGAAAAGGGACGGGGGCCGAAAAGGGCGGCGCTGGCCTGCCTTTGAAGGCAGAAGAAGCAAAGCTGCCGTATTCGGCCATGCCTTGCCGGACATTGCCCTGGTTTGTTTCCCTTGCTCGCCAGTAGCTTGCAGGCGTGCCGGCCCTGTCGACAGGAGGCGACGGGATGGTGTCATCGGGTGCGGGATCAACTGTTTTCGAGAGGGCACGGCTGACGGTACTCTGGATAAAATGGTGTATGCCCCGGCTGTCTCGGAAGCGGACTTCGGTCTTGGCGGGGTGGACATTTACGTCAACGGCAGAGGGCGGTATTTCAAGGAAAATGGCATAGGCCGGGAAGCGGTGACCATAAAGCACGTCTTCATACGCCGCCCGGACGGCATGGGTCAGCAGGCGATCCCGGACAAAGCGGCCATTGACATAAAAATACTGGGAATCTGCCCGGCTGCGGGCAGCCGCAGGCAGGCCGAGAAAACCGTAGATGCGCAGGCTTTTCGCGCCTTCTCCCAAAGTCTGGCTGATGGAAAGCCGGGCGCTGGCAAATTCGTTTCCCAAAATCATGGCAGAGCGTTCTTCCAGGGTTCCGGCGGGCCATTGCGTAGCAGGCTTTTCGTTATGCGACAGCGTAAAGTGGATTTCGGGCCGGGCAAGGGCAATGCGCTGGATGATTTCGAGACAGTGGCCGTATTCGGTTTGTTCGGTTTTCAAAAATTTCCGGCGCGCCGGGGTATTGAGGTAAAGCTCGCGGACATCAACCGTGGTTCCCTGTTGCCCGGAAGCGGGGGCAGGGGCGTCTGATGCCGTGCTGCCGCTGATTTTCCATGCGTGTCCGGCGATGGCGGTGCGGGAATGGATTTCGATGTCGGCAACAGAGGCAATGGAGGCGAGCGCCTCGCCGCGAAACCCCAGCGTGGTGACGTTTTCCAGGTCATGCAGGTTGCCGATTTTGGAAGTGGCATGCCGCATGAGGGCAAGCCCAAGCTGCTCATGGGGAATGCCCTTGCCATTGTCGGTAATGGCGATTCTTTTGATGCCGCCGTTCAGGAGCCGGATGTCGACGCGTGTCGCACCGGCATCAATGGCATTTTCAAGCAGTTCCTTGACGACAGCCGCCGGGCGCTCAATGACCTCGCCAGCTGCGATCTGGGAGATCAGTTGATCCGGCAGCAGGCGAATTTGGGGAGATTCTGTTTTCATAAACAGATTATAGTCCGACTCGGCTTTAGCGTTACGGAACATTTGTGATGTGAAGGGAGTATACTGTCACTTGTTTGCGGCCTGAGCATTCCGGTTTTTTGCGCACAGGGGATATGGGGTTGATTGGCAGGTATTTATGGATTTTATGCAGTTCTTTGACATGATTCTTCATGTCGACAAAACGCTGGGTATGATTATCAGCAAGTACGGGACGCAAGTTTACGTGGTGCTGTCCGGCATTGTTTTTTGTGAGACAGGCCTGGTGGTCATGCCGTTTTTGCCGGGGGATTCGCTGCTGTTTGTTGCGGGCGCTTTTTGCGCGACCGGGGCGATGGACATATGGCTTCTGATGGCGCTTCTGATTACGGCCGCCATTACCGGCAATACGGTCAATTACTGGGTTGGCAAAAAGGTGGGGCAAAGCGTTTTTACAAAGGATTACGCCTGGATCGACAAGAAGGCGCTTTACCATACGCAGGCGTTTTTTGATAAACACGGCGGAAAAACGATTACGCTTTCCCGCTTTATGCCGATTGTCCGGACATTTGCGCCTTTCGTTGCCGGTGTGTCGGACATGCCCTTTTCGCGTTTCCAGTTTTACAATATTTCAGGTGGGGTTGGCTGGGTGGTCAGCCTTGTTGTTGCCGGTTATTTCTTTGGCAATATCCCGATCATCCGGGATCACCTGAACACGATTGTGCTGCTGGGTGTCTGTGCGGCTGTCGTTCCTGTTATTATTGGCGGCATCTGGCGTTTTTATACCAAAATCATTCGTACTAACTAGCTTTTTGTTTTCCCATGCCTTCCCGATTCCGTTTTTTTGTTATTTTATCCCTGCTGTGCTGCCTTTTTTCCTGCAAAAAGGCGCCGGTGGAAATTCCCGTTGACGGCGCGCCTGTCGGAAAGCCATCGGAAACCGCGCGCATCAAGGAAGGTTCCATGTTTTTGCGCAGGGTGGATGCAATCAACCTGCAATTATCCAACCCGTACAGCGATTATGTCTATGTGCTCAAGCCCGGCCATCACAGGCTGATGGGGATGAATATCCAGTCCGGGCATTTCATTGCGCCAACGGATTTACGCTGTTATGCCCTGGACGCCGAGTTGCAGCCGGGAATGGATTATCTCTTCAGTGAAGACAAGGACAAGGAACTGGCGCTTTTAAAGCGGGCCGATACGGGCGAGATAGTTGCCTCAGGCAACAAATACGAGCAAAAGGATGCTTATAGCGGTTCCTGTACCTGGGATAAATGAAGATAGTCGTTCAACGTGCAGGCATGGATGACGTGCGTGATATCGCCGTCATGGCAGGCGAGTACCAGGCCGAAATGATTGCGCTGGCCGGCGTTGCGGATTTCAGCTTCCAGTCGCAGGAAAAAGAGGCGGCCTTAAGGGGGTTTCTGGAAAACGCGGACTATGTGGTTCTTGTTGCCCGCAGTGTTCGCGGCCATCCGCTGGGATATGTGACAGTCTTTGAATCCCAGCCTTATCGTGATGATCCTCACGGCATTGTTGAACAGGTTTATGTCCGCCCGTTTTATCGCCGCCGCAGGATAGCGCGCCGCATGATGAATGAAACCCGTCAACTGGCAAAGGAAAAACGCTGGCGGCGTCTTTTGGTGACGCTTCCGCTGGCTTTTCCGATGGATGCGGCAATGACCTTCTTTGAAAAGCAGGAATTTGCCAATCCGCGCCAGAGAAAGCAATGGCAACTGATATGAAAAAAGCCGCCTGAATGTGATTTTCAGGCGGCTTTTTGCTTTGGAAAGGCTTATTTTACCCTGATATTTTTAAACTGCCAGGGGCAGCTTTCATCCAGGTCTTCCTTGAACGGCCAGTTACGTCCGGCCAGCGGCGTCCAGTCGCCGTATTTCCCGACGATTTCTCCCAGATACGGACTGGCGACTTCCAGCATGGCATTGTGGTCAATGTCATCCGGTTCAAGAATGCTTTCATTCGGGTTGCGGATGGCATAAACCACACCGGCAAGCACACCGGCCGCAACCTGCAGGCTGGTGGCATTGTTGTAAGGCACCAGATTGCGGGCTTCGCTGATGGACAGGTGGGAACCATACCAGTAAACGCCTTTTTTGTTCCCCATGAGCAGCACGCCCAGTTCATCCACGCCCTGGTTGATCTCATCGCGGATCAGGATCTTGCGGGACTGTTCCTGCCAGTTTTTCCCGGCCAGTTCGTGCAGGGAAAGGACCGCATCATCGCAAGGGTGATAGGCGTAATGCACAGTCGGGCGATAAACCACTTTGTCGCCCTCCCTGACGGTCAGGTAGTCTGCGATGGAAATAGATTCGTTGTGCGTAATGAGAAAGCCCAGATAGGCGCCTTCAAGCGGCGTCCAGCTTTTGACCCTGACGGAAGCGCCCGGCCTTTGCAGCATGATGGCGGATTTGCAGCCGGTTTCGTGTTCCAGGCCATCTTCCGGCCAGTGCTTTTCATGCGTGCCCCAGCCCAATTCGCAGGGTTGCAGGCCCTCGCCGATAAAACCGTCAATAGACCATGTATTGATGAAAGTATCACGCGGCTTGTATATGGCCACATTCTGCGTGTCGCGCTCGGCAACATGGATGGTCTTGATGTCCAGTTTCTGCGCCAGTTTTGCCCAGTCTTCCTTTGTGGCCGGGTTTGCTTCAATGCCATTGTCTTTTGCCATGTTCAGCAGCGCCTGCTTGAGAAAACCCGAAACAATGCCGGGATTGGCACCCTGGCAAATGATGGCTGTCGGGGCATTTTTCTCTTTCCGGCCAAACTCAAGGGCGTGTTCCCGCAGCATGTAGTTGGAACGGTCGGAAAGCGTTGCAGTTTCTTTTGTGTAGCCGCCTTCCCAGGGCTCGATTGACGTATCGATATAAAGGACTTCTTTTTCACGGCAAAATGCCATGAGGGCAAGGCTGGAAACATTGACGGAAAGATTGACCAGGAAATCCCCTTTTTTGAGCTCGGCTCCTAAAATGGAGCGATAATTTTCTTCACTCAGCGAGATTTGCTGATGTGTTATACCATATATACTAGAAAAACCTTCTTCGTCTTTATTGGCGGAAATCACCTTGATACGGTTTGGCGTAATCGTCAGGTGACGCAAAAATAACGGGATGACACCCTTTGCAATGCTGCCCAGTCCGATGATGAGCAGATTACCCGTAAAATTCTCGCGTGGCATATTCAATTTGTTTTCCTTGTAAAATAGGTTAAGAGAATGGCATAAGATATGTTTAATAACAGGTTTTCCGGAGATTAAATAGCAACTCGCATATTTCGGTTAAAAATATGCGAGTTTCTTATTGCGGAAGACGCAATAAACATTTATTTTATGGCCCATTTAACTATTTCGCAAATATTCGTTCTTTTGACTGGAATTTTTCAGCAAAAATAAAATCAAAGTTTACCTTTTGTTACAAAAGGAATTTTTTGAGAAAAATTTTTCTGTAAAATATTGATTTAACAGTTTTTATTTTTGCTTTTTATGAATATAGCTATTCTTGATTCCGATCAAAATCGTGCCGACAGGATATTGCGTTCCCTTTCTGCCGCAGGATATACATGCCAGGCATACCGCAACAGAGAGCGTTTTCTGGATGCGACAGAGACGAATGCCTTTGATATTCTGCTTTTCTGTTTTGTCGGGACAAAAGGGGAAACCCTCCTGATCCAGCAGGCAAAGGAAAAGGGCGTCAGAAAAATCCTGCTTCTGGTGGATGCCGAGCAGGCGCTCATCGTCAGTGAAGGGGTAATAGCCGGAGCGGACGACTACCTGTGCCTGCCTTTGAGACAGCATGAATTGCAGATGCGCATCAGCGTGTTGGCAAGGCAGATTGTCCCGGATGTGCGGTTACACCGGTATCTGAAATATGGTGATTTCGAGTTTAACCGCTATCCCAATGAGCTGAAATACATGGGAGAGTGCGTCAGGCTGACCGCCAAGGAATTTGACCTGGCGTTATTGTTTTTCCGCCATATCGGCATGCCGCTCTCACGGGCGCATATTGCCGAGGCAGTATGGAAGATGGACGGTAACGATATGATCCGGACTATCGATACGCATGTTTCCCGTGTCCGGAACAAACTGGGCTTAAAACCCAAAAACGGATTTTCCCTTGAACAGATTTACGGTTTTGGCTACCAGTTACTGGATTTGGCGGAAAAGTGAATGGTTAGGCTGGTGCCTTAACGTATAATTCTCTTTTATTTTCAATCCGCACACACGCCATGAAACCGTCGATGCTCGCCAAACTGGAGCAACTGGCTCTTCATCTGAGGGAACTGGATGAATTGCTGATGCAGCCGGAAGCGGCGTCCAACCAGGAAAATTATCGCCGCATGACACGGGAACATGCGGAAATTTCTCCTGTTGTATCGCTTTTTGAAGAATATCGCCAGGCGCAGTCTGACCGCGAGGCCGCAGAGGAAATGTTGCAGGATGCGGAAATGAAAGCGTTTGCGCAACAGGAAATCGAAGACGCCCAGGACAAAATGGCCCGTGCGGAAGACGACCTGCAATTGATGCTCCTGCCTAAAGACCCGAACGACGACAAGAATATTTTCCTGGAAATCCGGGCGGGTACCGGCGGCGACGAGTCGGCGATTTTTGCGGGGGATCTGCTGCGGATGTATACCCGTTTTGCCGAGCACAACCGGTGGCAGGCTGAAATCGTTTCTTCTTCCCCCTCGGAACTGGGAGGTTATCGCGAGGTGATTGTCCGTCTTGTCGGACGGGGAGCTTATTCCAGGATGAAATTCGAGTCGGGCGCGCATCGTGTCCAGCGCGTGCCGGTAACGGAAACGCAGGGAAGGATTCATACTTCTGCCTGTACGGTGGCGGTGCTGCCGGAAGCGGACGATATAGAAGATATTGATATCAATCCGGCGGACTTGCGTATTGATACCTACCGTGCGTCAGGAGCCGGCGGGCAGCACATCAACAAGACGGATTCCGCCGTCCGGATTACGCACCTGCCGACCGGGATCGTGGTAGAGTGCCAGGATGACAGGAGCCAGCATAAAAACCGCGCCCAGGCCATGTCGGTGCTGGTTGCCCGGATACGGGATGCACAGACGCGGGAGCAGCAGGCAAAAGAAGCCGCAACACGTAAAAGCCTGGTCGGGTCGGGTGACAGGAGTGAGCGAATCCGCACCTACAACTATCCGCAGGGCAGGGTAACTGATCACCGCATCAACCTGACGCTTTACAAGCTGGAATCGATCATGGATGGCGCCCTGGATGAGCTGACCAACGCGCTGGCAACAGAACACAAGGCCGAGCTGCTGGCCGAAATGGGTGAGAACGCTTAAGGCTGAACGAAGGCGTGTTTTGCCAGACCCTGTCTGGTTAAAAATTGTAAAATAGTTTATCCAGAACTGCTTTCTGCCAATATAACCCTATGATGAATTCTCGACGGTTACTCGGTTTTATTATGTTGCTGTGCTGCGGCTTTTTGCTGTTTGCCCTGTATTTGCAGCATCGCCAGCATGTGCCGCCTTGTCCGCTGTGCGTGATACAGCGTTACTCCTATGTTGCCATCGTGGTTTTCTGTGTGCTGGGCAGGTTGACACCTTTTATCCGCACAGCGTCTTTCTTTTCCCTTCTGGCGACTGTCGGAGGAGGTATTTCCGCCTCTGTCCAGTTGTGGGCGATAAAACATCCCTCCATCCAGTGCGGGCGTGATCCGCTGGAAGTCATCATGAACGGCTTACCCCCGGCCCGGTGGATTCCTTCCGTATTCAAGGCCGAAGGATACTGCAATCAGGCACTGGATCGGATTTGGGGATTAACGCTGCCGGAATGGTCGCTGGCATGGTTCATGCTGTTTACTTTTCTTTTCCTCCTTGTCGTGCTGCGCCGCAACAAGTGATATCTGATGACTTCTGTTTTGCCGGGAAATGCCCGATCCTTTTCTGATATCCGGGCTGGTACCCGTATCGGCACGCTTTTTAATCAGCCTCTTGTTGATCCGGTTGATCTGCGCATCCTGCTTGAGCATGCGCTGGGACTGTCCCATGTGCAGTTGATTATCCAATCAGAACGCGAACTGGATGAAAAAGAAGCCGGAATCGTTTCGGCACTGCTGGTTCGTCGGCAAAAAGGAGAACCGGTAGCGCATATCGTGGGCGAGCGGGAATTTTACGGTTTGCCGTTTTATGTGACCCCGGATGTCCTGATCCCCCGCCCGGAAACCGAATTGCTCGTCGAAATGGCGGTAGCCCGTCTTCCTGCCAGTGGGCATTTGCTTGATCTGGGAACCGGATCGGGTGCGATTGCGGTAGCGATTGCCAGCGAAAGGCCGGATGTGTCGGTAACGGCGACAGACATTTCCCCCGCCGCGCTTGACGTGGCAGCAAAAAACGCCCGGCGCAACCTGAAGGCGGGAAAAAACATCGTTTTTCATCAGGGAAGCTGGTTTGCTGCCTTGCCGCTTGCTTCCCGTTTTGACCTGATCGTTTCCAATCCACCCTATATCGCGGCGGGCGATGACCATCTCTCGCAGGGAGATTTGCGTTACGAACCGGCAGGAGCGCTGACGGATTTCGGGGACGGGCTTTCCGCTTTCA
>JAVBTJ010000111.1:0-8114 GCA_031556215.1 Oxalobacter sp. | reverse complement strand
AAAAATACCGGCAATGATTTGCGGGAAGGGAAGATGACCCTGCCGCTGATTTACCTGATGCAGAACGGGACGCCTGAGGAGAAGGCGCGCATTGCCGATTATGTTGAAAATGGCGCTGAAGGGCATGCCGAGGCGATTTTCCATGCTGTCGGGCAAAGCGGGGCGCTCCGGTATACTTTCCACAAAGCGGAAGAGATGGCAAGGGCGGCTTCTCTGGCAATCAAAGAGTTTCCCGAAAGCGACTATAAAGAGAGCCTTGTGCGGATGTGCCGGTTTGCCGTTGAGCGAAAATACTGAGGAACCGCTTTTTGGCGGTTTCCGGTTCACCCCCTCCTTTCTATTATTAGCAGGCGACAAAGTTATCCACAGCTTCTGTCCGGTAGAAGTGGGTAAATCGGTTTCCATGCGCCTTTTGGGCCGGCTTTTTTTGATTTTCTGCCGCGGAAGATTGATCTAGGTCAACAATATTTTGAGAGGTTATAACGCATACTTGCAGAGCACTCTGCACTTTATCAAACAACATTCGAAAAAGGGGAAACCTTATGAGTAATGAGAAAGAAGTAGAATTGGTTGATGCGTTTTACATGTTAATTGAAAGCCTCAAGAAAAACGGCATCAAGAACATCTACGGTATTCCTGGTATTCCTGTCACGGCACTGATCCGTTCGTGGCAAGCTGAAGGCGGCAAGTGGTATGGCTTCCGTCACGAGACAAATGCCGCTATGGCTGCAGGTGTCGCAGGTTACCTGACCGGTATGCCAGGCGTCTGCCTGACCACCCCGGCTCCTGGCTTCCTGAACGGTCTGGCTGGTGCTGCTAACGCAACCACCAACGGCTGGCCAATGATTCTGATGAGCGGTGCCGCTGGCCGTCGCAACACCGACCTGCAGCAAGGCGCTTTCGAAGAGATGGATCAGCTGAATGCTGCCCGTCCACACGTCAAGGCTGCTTACCGGGTTAACCACATTGCGGACATTCCAGTTGCGATTGCTCGCGCTGTCCGTACTGCTGTTTCCGGCCGTCCTGGTGCTGTATACATTGACCTTTCGCACGAAATGCTGACCGGCACCATGCCAGCAGCTCAAGCTGAAAGCCTGCTCTTTACGCCAGTTGACGTTACACCGAAGCAACTGCCTGATCCTGCTGCTATCAAGCGCGCTGGCGACCTGCTCAAGGGCGCGAAGAAGCCACTGATCCTGCTGGGTAAAGGCGCTGCCTATGCTCAGTGCGACGCTGACATCAAGGCACTGGTTGAAGAAACCGGTATTCCTTTCCTGCCAATGTCCATGGCAAAAGGCCTGCTGCCTGACAACCACCCACAGTGCGCTGGCCCGGCACGTTCCTACGTTCTGCCAGAGACCGACGTTGTTCTGATCGTTGGTGCCCGCCTGAACTGGCTGCTCGGCAATGGTAAAGGCTCCACCTGGGGCAACCAGCTGAAGAAATTCATCCAGATCGACATCCTGCCACAGGAAATCGACAGCAACGTACCTATCGCTGCTCCTGTCGTTGGTGACATCGCTTCCTGTATCGCTGCCCTGCGCACCGAACTGAAAGGCATGAAGAAAGCTGATCCGGAGTGGATGGCTGGTATCGCTTCCCGCGTTAACGGCAGTAAAGAGAAGCTGGCTCCAACCCTCAAGGTTGAGACCCCAGCTGGCATGATGAACTATCGCAACTCCCTGGGCGCTCTCCGTGACGTTCTGGCCAAGTATCCAAATGTCACGCTGGTGAACGAAGGTGCAAACGCACTGGACAACACCCGTATGATCGTTGACCAGTACCTGCCACGCAAGCGTGTTGACTCCGGCACCTGGGGCATCATGGGTATCGGCATGGGCGCCTGTATCGGTGCTGCTGTTGTTACCGGTGAGCCTGTTGTTGCAGTTGAAGGCGACAGCGCGTTCGGCTTCTCCGGCATGGACGTTGAAACCATCGTTCGTTACAACCTGCCTGTTACCGTTTGCGTCATGAACAACGGCGGTATCTACAAAGGTAACGAAACCAACGCTGGTGGCTACGATGATCCGGCACCGACCGTCTTTGCTCCTGGCATCCGCTACGACAAGATGATCGAAGCTTTCGGTGGTGTTGGCGTTAACGCAACCACGCCTGCAGAATTCGCAGCTGGTCTGGAAAACGCAATCAAGTCCCGCAAGCCAACGCTGATCAACGTTGTTCTGGATCCGGACGCAGGTGTTGAAAGCGGACGTATTTCCGGCCTGAACATCGAAAGAAAGAAGAAGGCCTAAGATGTGAATGAAAGCTGATATGGTCTGACCAGAGAGCTTTCTCACTTGCAAGTCAAAAACCCCTGGAGACGTCCAGGGGTTTTTTTTATGTCTTCACGCGGGATTTATGCGGCGTAAAAAAACCGGAGAGCCTGGACTCTCCGGTTTTGGTCTGGCGGGTTTCCTGCCGGGATTTACTTGGTTGGGGCCGCGTCAAAAAATGCCATGATCATTTTCTGGAAGTGGTCGCCATAGCGTTCTGTCATGGCTGCCAGGTGGCGGCCATATTTGATCAGTTCCAGTTGCTTTGGCTCTTTTGCTTCGGCAAACAGTTGTTCCGACTGGGCATGAGAGGTAATGCTGTCGCCCGTTCCGTGGAGGATAAGAAGCGGAATGGGGGAGAGTTTGGCAACATAATGCCCGCCGCTGTAGATGTCGTCCTGCTCATATCCGTACCCGTCTCCCGG
Organism: Oxalobacter sp.; assembly: GCA_031556215.1. Classification (GTDB taxonomy): domain Bacteria; phylum Pseudomonadota; class Gammaproteobacteria; order Burkholderiales; family Burkholderiaceae_D; genus Oxalobacter. The sequence continues at coordinate 5,416 of JAVBTJ010000111.1, read as the reverse complement.
GCGCCTTTCGTCTGTAACGGAGGAGTAGGAGTAGAATGCGGACTCGGAAACGACGGCGCGTACGCCTTGCGGGTTGATGGCGGCGGCGGCGATGGCCAGTGTTCCGCCGAGGCTTTGCCCGTAGATGAAAATCTTGCCGGTATCAATGTCGCTGCGTGAACGGAGATAGGTGATGGCAGCAACGGAATCTTCCAGGATGCCTTTGGGTTCGGCGGCGCCAAAGGATTTGCCAAAGCCGCGATAGTCAAAAACGAAGACGTTATAGCCCTGGTCTGGCAGCCAGCCGGCAAAGTGCCAGTGCGAGCTGATGTTGCCGGAGTTGCTGTGCATGTGGAGGACGGTGCCTTTGGCATCTTTGGGGCTTGCAACGTTGGCGGCCGGGATGAACCAGCCGGACAGGCGCGTGCCGTCTTCGCTGTAGAACCAAACCTGTTCGTAATCGAGGCCAAACGTTTCCGGCGTGGTAGCGGGGATGTTGTCAGGATAAAAAATACGTTTATACATAGGTCGCTCAAAGAAGGTGGGTGAAAAAGGAAGCGCCGCCAGCATGGACAGCAGGATAATCGGCAAATTATATCATTGCCGGGGCTGAAAATAAGGCGCGGCTGATCAGGGGGACTCCAGTGCGTCTTCGAAAAAGGCGATCATCATGTCCTGGTAGCGGGTGCCGTGCCGGTCTGTCATGGCGTCAACGTGCTCTCCCCGTTCAATGGTGACAAGGTTTTTCGGTTCTTTTGCTTCGGCAAGAAGCCGGGTTGAGTGCGAGTAGGGAACAACCCGGTCATGCGTGCCATGAAGTAAGAGCAGGGGGATGGGCGAAAGCCGGGTTATCCAGGCCCCCGCAGTGTCGGTGTCGTCCAGCCTGTCGCCTGCACCGGGAAGGCGGTCATTCATCCATGCGGAATACGAGTGCGCGGGGGCTTCTGCCAGAACGGCGCAAATACCCTGCGGGCTGGCGGCTGCGCTGGCAATTGCCAGCATCCCGCCGAGGCTCTGCCCAAAGACAAAAAGCCTGCGGGAATCCATGTCGGTGCGGTTGCGGACATAATCAATGGCGGCGACAGCATCTTCAAAGAGGCCTTTGGGGGCGGGGTTTCCTTCTGATCTGCCAAAGCCGCGGTAATCAAAGACAAAAAGGTTGAATCCCCTGTCAGGTACCCATTCGGCAAATTGCCAGTGCGCGGTCAGGTTCTGGGCATTGCCGTGCATGTGAATGACGGTGCCTTTGGCTTGTCGCGGGCTTTCGGCATGCCTGGCGGGGATGAACCATCCCCAGAGCATGGTGCCGTCGGTACTTGGAAAGGCGACTTCTTCGTAGGCCATGCCAAGACGGTGGGGAGAGTCGTAATTCAGCCTGTCGGGAAAGTAAAAGTCGCTGTACATGGGAATCCGGAAAAAAGAGATATTCGTCAATGGCAATGTGCTATCCATATGATTTTAGCATTCGCTTTTGGGCCGGGGTCATGAAAAAAGCGGTTTTCCGGATGGTCAATCCGGGCATTGTTTGCTACAATTAGCCGCCTTTACGGTACGCGGAAGTGCCGCAAGCATGTGCGGTATTCTGTAATCAGACGGGGTGTAGCTTAGCCTGGTAGAGCGCTACGTTCGGGACGTAGAGGCCGGAGGTTCGAATCCTCTCACCCCGACCAGTGCTGTTGGTGGCTTTCCTGTCGATCCCCGTTTGTCGGGGAGTCGATTTTTTATTGATCAAACCTTTTGACCGGGATTTGTATGTTCCACGAAGCAATCAAGTTGAGCAGCGGCGAAAATATGCCCGTTGAAATGCACAAGGTTCGCATTGTCCAGAAGCTGAATCTTTTGCCCATTGAAGAGCGCGTAAAAGCTATAAAAAGCGCGGGCTATAATACTTTCCTGCTGCAGAATCGGGATGTATTCATGGATATGCTGACAGACAGCGGCACCAACGCCATGTCCGACCAGCAGTTAGCCTCGATGATGGTGGCCGATGATGCATATGCCGGCTCCGAATCCTTTAATCGCCTTGCCGAGGCTGTTGAAGAGGTCTTCAACAAAAAGCTTTTCCTGCCAGCCCACCAGGGGCGCGCGGCAGAACATATTATTTCCCAGGTTTTTGTCAAGAAAGACGGCGTTGTGCCGATGAATTTCCACTTCACAACGACGAAGGCGCATATTGAATATGCCGGTGGTTCGGTCATGGAAGTCTTTACCGATGATGCGCTGGAAATCAAGTCCAACAAGCCTTTCAAGGGCAATATCGATATCGGCAAGCTCAAGGATGTCATCAAGTTGCACGGAAAGGAAAAGATTCCTTACATCCGTCTGGAAGCCGGTACCAACCTGATCGGCGGGCAGCCGTTTTCCATTGAAAACATGCGCGAAGTGCGAAAAATCGCAGATGAAAATGGCCTGATCATTGTCCTAGACGTCAGCCTGGTGGGTGAAAACGTTTATTTCGTCAAGATGCGCGAGCCGGAATTCCAGAACAAGAGTGTCAAGGAAATCCTGCATGCCATGTGCGACCTGGCTGATATCCTGTATTTTTCCAGCCGGAAGATCGGATGTGCCAGGGGGGGCGGTATTGCAACGAATAACCGTGACCTGTACATGAAAATGCGCGATCTGGTGCCGTTGTTTGAAGGCTTCCTGACGTATGGCGGTATGTCGGTTCGTGAAATCGAGGCGATGGCGGTCGGCCTGCGCGAAGCGCTGGACTGGAATGTGATCAAGCATTCCCCTGAATTCATCCGCTATCTGGTAGACAGTCTTGACGCTGCGGGTATTCCGGTCATTACGCCTGCTGGCGGTCTGGGGTGCCACCTGGATGCAACCGGCTTCCTGCCGCATCTGAATTCGTTTGATTATCCTGCCGGTGCCCTGGGCGCAGCGCTTTATATTGTGTCGGGGGCGCGGGGCATGGAGCGGGGAACTATTTCGATGGATCGCGATGCCGATGGCAACGATGTGCCGTCTGAAGTGGAACTGTTAAGGCTGGCTTTCCCGCGCAGGGTATTTACGCTTTCGCAGGTCAAGTATGTTGAGGATCGGATCAAGTGGCTGTGGGAAAACCGCAACCTGATCGGGGGGCTGCGTTTTGTGGAAGAGCCCAAGGTACTGCGCTTCTTCCTGGGACGTCTTGAAGCGACATCCGACTGGCCGGAAAAACTGCTGGCCAAGTTCCGGGCCGACTTTGGCGACAGCCTGTAAGTCAGACAGGCAAAATCATGACGGCAACTGCGAAAACAGTTGCCGTTTTGTTTTTCAGGGTATCTTTATTTGGAAGCGCTGATTAAAGGGTTTCAGGAGATGAAGCGCAAGGCGCACGGCAAGCGAGACATATCTTGAGATAGGCGAGCTTGCGAGCACCGGAGAACGCAGCGATTCGCTCACAAAACCCTTTAATCGGTGTTTCCTTAACAGGCGATAAATAAAAAAGGAGAAGGAGCCATGCCAAAGTTTTCCGCCAATCTGAGTATGCTGTTTACTGAAGTGCCGTTCCTGGCGCGTTTCGAGGTGGCGGCAAAAGCCGGTTTCAAAGGCGTGGAAGTCCAGTTTCCTTATGCGTTTGAGACGAAGCAGATTGCTGAAAAGATCGAGTCCACCGGGCTGGAACTGGTGCTGTTCAATCTTCCCGCGGGTGACTGGGATGCGGGCGACAGGGGGATTGCCGCGAATCCGGCGCGGGTGGGTGAGTTCCGGGACGGGGTTGGCAAGGCGCTTGAGGTGGCAAAAAAGCTGGGCGTTACGCAACTCAATTGCCTGGGGGGGCTTGCGCCAGAGGGGGTGCCTGAAGAGAAAATCCGCCAGACGTTTGTGGATAACCTGAAGTTTGCCGGTGGTGAGCTGAAAAAGGCTGGGCTGCGCCTTCTGGTTGAGCCGGTTAACTATCTGGATGTGCCGGGCGTTTACCTTTTCCATACGCAAAAAGCCCTCGACCTGATAAAGGAAACGGGGGCCGACAATATTTTCCTGCAGCACGATATTTATCACATGCAGCGCATGGAGGGCGAACTGGCCAATACGATCAAGGCGAATATCGCGATGATCAGGCATATGCAGATCGCGGATAGTCCCGGGCGCAACGAGCCGGGGACGGGTGAAATCAATTACCGCTTTCTTTTCCGCTTGATTGACGAACTGGGGTACGATGGCTGGATTGGCTGCGAGTACCATCCGAAGACGACAACGCTTGAAGGGCTGGGCTGGATGGGAAACGCGGATTAACGGGTTTTGAGAGCGAATCGCTACGTTCTCCGGTGCTCGCAAGCTCGCCTATCTCAAGATATGTCTCGCTTGCTGCGCTCCGTGCGCTTTGCGCTTCATCTCCCGAAACCCGTTAATCCGCGTTTCCGATGGCGGCTTGCAGGTGATAATGACGCGTACCGTTTTCGTGTTATTTTAATTAAGTGGATTATTAACGGGAGATATGATGCGACGCCAGCGTAAAGCCAAAATTGTAGCCACCCTCGGCCCTGCCAGTTCCGACAAGGAAACGATACTGGCGCTCTTTGAAGCGGGTGCGGATGTGTTCCGCTTCAATTTCAGCCACGGCACACAGGAAGACCACCGTGCGCGGCACGGGATGGTGCGGGAAATCGAGCGGCTTGTTGGCCGTCCTATCGCGATTATGGCCGATTTGCAGGGGCCGAAGCTGCGTATTGGCAAGTTCGCTTCCGGCAAGGTCGAGCTGGTTGCCGGTGCGGAGTTTACTTTTGACCGGGATACAAAAGAGGGCGATGAGCACCGGGTTTCCCTGCCTCACCCGGAGCTTTTCAATCTCATGTCTGCGGGACACGCCATTTCGCTGGATGACGGCAAATTGCGGCTCAGGGTGATTGAAAGTGACGCAGACAGGATCAAGACCGAGGTGATTACCGGCGGCCCCCTTTCTGACAGGAAGGGGGTCAATGTGCCGGACGTGGTTTTGCCCATCCCCATCGTGACAGAAAAAGACCGCCTGGATCTGGAGTTTGCGCTTTCCCTGGGAATAGACTGGGTGGCGCTGTCGTTTGTGCAGCGCCCGGAAGACCTGGAAGAGGCGCGCAGGATCATCGGCGGGCGGGCCAGCCTGATGACGAAGCTGGAAAAACCGTCTGCCCTTGAGCAGCTTGATGAAATTGTCCGCGCGTCAGATGCGGTGATGGTGGCGCGGGGCGACCTGGGGGTTGAACTGCCGCCGGAACAGGTGCCGGGCGCGCAAAAGCGTATCCTGCGGGCCTGCCGCAATTTCGGCAAGCCCAGTATTGTTGCAACGCAGATGCTGGAATCCATGATTCATTCGCCTACCCCGACACGGGCAGAGGCGTCTGACGTTGCCAGTGCCGTTTACGATGGCGCGGATGCGGTGATGCTGTCTGCCGAATCTGCCAGCGGGGAATATCCGGTGCAGGCGGTTTCCATCATGGATCGCATTATTAACGAGGTGGAGCGCGACCCG
>JAVBTJ010000062.1:0-3393 GCA_031556215.1 Oxalobacter sp. | reverse complement strand
GGAATGGTATGTCCACTGGTCAATGACCCTGAGCGGCCCCGGATCAGGCATCAGGTGGGCAACGGCATCTTCCGTAATGACCGCCATGCCAAATGAGGTAATCAGGTCGGCAATGCCGTTATGGATTTCGGGATCAACGTGGTAGGGATGCCCTGCCAGCACAATGCCAAATCGCCCCGTTTTTTCCAGTTCGGCCAGGACTTCTTCGCCTGCCGTTTGCATGTCTTTCCTGAAAACCGCCATTTCATCAAAACCGGATTTCACTGCCGCTTCGATATCCCGCAAAGGGATATCTGAAAAAGGGGCAATATCCCGCAGCCGCCTCGCCAGTATCCTGCGATCCAGAGGCAGGAACTGGTGGATGACAGGAATGTTGTTTTCCTGAAGAGCCGTAATATTCTTGGCCAGCAGTTCCGGATAGCCAATGACGACCGGGCAATTATAGTTGCCAACCTGTGTTACAAATTCTTTTTGCTCTTTGGGCAGGCAGGGGAAAAAGATGTAATCTACCTTGCGGTTGACCAGGTCAATCACATGCCCGTGCGCCAGTTTTGCCGGATAGCAGACGGTTTGCGAGGGGATGGTTTCATACCCCTGGAAATACAGTTCCTTGGATGAGGGGGACGACAGTTCGACACGAAAACCCAGGCGGGTAAAAATCGTAAACCACAGCGGATAGTTCTCGTAAATATTGAGCGCCCTCGGAATGCCGATAGTGCCCCGGCTTGCCTTTTCCTCATCCAGCGGCGCATAACGGAAAAGCCGTTCATACTTGACGGCATACAGGTTGGGTGCGGTCTGTTTTTCCGCACCCGCGCCCCGGTCACAGCGATTGCCTGACACGAAACGGGCAGAGTTGGAAAAGGTGTTGATGGTCAAAAGACAGCTGTTGGCGCACTGCCTGCAATGCGATGTCATCTTCCGGACAGAAAAGGCTTCGATGGCCTCCAGATCCAGAAGGCGGGAGACGCCATCAACCGGGCCGCGCTCTTTGGCTATCAGCGCGGCGCCATAGGCCCCCATCAGCCCGGAAATATCCGGGCGCAAAACGGTGCAGCCCAGTTCCAGTTCAAGCGCCCGTAACAGGGCATCGTTGGCAAAAGCACCTCCCTGGACAACCACATACCTGCCCAGGTCATCCACATTGGTGATCTTCATCACTTTGAAGCAGGCATTCCGGATAACGGAGTAAGAAAGACCAGCCGCAATGTCACCGACCTCGGCACGGTCTTTTTGCGCCTGTTTCACTTTTGAATTCATGAATACCGTGCAACGGGTACCGAGATCAACGGGTGACTTCGCATTCATGGCCGCTTCGACAAAACGGGGAAGCGGCATCTGCAACGAACTGGCAAAATTTTCAATGAACGAGCCGCAACCGGCAGAACACGCTTCATTGAGCTGGATGCTGGAAATGGCCCCATCGCTGATACGCATGCACTTGATATCCTGTCCCCCGATATCCAGGATAAAACTGACGCGCGGCTCGAAAAACCGCGCTGCCGTAAAATGGGCGACTGTCTCTACCTCATCAATATCCGCATTCAGCCCGGCTACCAGCAATTGGCTTCCATAACCTGTAACGGCTGTCGCGCGAATATGCAAACCTGGCTGCTTGCGCGTATAAATCTCCCGGAGTATATCGACAGCCGAAGAAAGGGGGTCGCCCCGGTTGGGCGAATAGGATGAATACAGCAAATTGCCCGCGTCATCTATCAGCGCGGCCTTGATGGTCGTTGATCCGCAGTCAAACCCCAACCAGGCCTCTCCCGTGCTCGCGTCAAGGTCACGCCGTTCGACATGTTCCGCCGCGTGGCGGGCATGAAAATCCAACCGTTCTTCCTCACTTCTGAACAGGGGAAGAAGCGCCTTGGTATCTTCTGTCGCCGTGGTTTTTTCGAGCCGGGCAATCAGTTCGTCCAGCCTTTGCGGCTCGCTTTCCTGTCTTCGTGCATGAAGCGCCGCGCCAAGCGCTACAAAATATTCGGCATATTCAGGAAAAACCGCGTCCGTTTTGTCCAGCTTCAGGGTGGCGACAAAACGGCGGCGAAGGGACTCGAGAAAAGCAAGAGGCCCGCCAAGAAAAACAACCTTGCCCCGGATGGGACGCCCCCGCGCCAGTCCGCTGACTGTCTGGTTGACAACTGCCTGCATGATGGATGCCGCGATATCCTCGCGCGAACATCCCTCATTGAGCAGTGGCAAAACGTCTGTTTTGGCGAAAACGCCACAACGGGAGGCAATGGGATAAATGGTGCGGTGCCGCATGGCCAGCTTGTCAAGCCCGCTGGCATCGGTCTGCACAAAAGAAGCCATCTGGTCGATGAAAGCCCCTGTCCCGCCCGCACAGGTTTCATTCATGCGCTGGTCAAGCCCGCCTGTCAGGTAGGTCAGTTTGGCGTCTTCCCCACCCAGCTCAATCACGACATCCGCATCCGGAATGCGCTCCCGGATACTAAGGCCGGATGCAATCACTTCCTGCACAAAAGAGGCACCCAGTTCGTCCGCAAGAGAAATCGCCCCGGAACCCGTCAGGCTGACTTTCCACCCGGCATCGTCGAAACGACCGGAAATTTCCTGCAAAACCGCCGTAATGCTCTGCCTGACTTCTGAAAAATGGCGTGTATACCGGCTAAAAACAATTTCCCCGGCGGCATCAAGTACAACGGCTTTTACCGTTGTTGATCCAATATCCAGTCCGAGAAAAAGCCGGGAAACCCCCATCCAATCACCCTGTAAAAACAGCCATGAATAACATTTCTAATATTACAATAAAGTTTTCTGATTACAACTCATCCCCTGAAATATATTGCCGGGAGCCATCCGGCGCTCACAAAAAGCCTGCCGCTCAACGCTATCACTTAAAATAAGCCTCTTTCCAGAAACCGGATCATCATGAAAAACATTTTGAACGACATGCCGCTTTTTGTGGAAGTCGCCAAGCAGAAAAGCTTTACTGCTGCAGCCAATATCCTGAATATGCCCGTCTCAACGCTTTCACGGCGGGTTACCGCCATGGAAAGGGTACTGGGGGTTCCGCTGTTTTTAAGAAATTCCCGCAATGTGGAACTGACGGAAAGCGGAAAAAGCTTTTTCGAGCACTGCGCTTACGTTGTTGAAAATGCCATGAACGCCTGCGAGGCACTGGTACAGAACATGAACGCGCCAGCAGGCGTTGTCCGTTTTTCCGCCACGAACGACAGTTATAATTTCATCCTGCCCGCCTTGAAAAGTTTCGCCGTTGCCTGGCCCCAGATACAGCTTCACATCCGGTTTGCCGACAGATGGGCCGATCTGCTGACAGAACCCTTTGACCTGGATATGCGCATCGGCCCCCTGCCCGACTCTTCCCTCAGGGCACGAAAACTCAATTCTGTCGAACACGGTTTATAT
>JAVBTJ010000110.1:0-15992 GCA_031556215.1 Oxalobacter sp. | reverse complement strand
AGCAAAAATCAGCGTATTGGCAACCCAGCCGGCCCCCCTCAAAACCACCTCCACAAAAAAAAGCGCCAGGCAAACAGCGACCAACTGGATAAAACGCGCCTGGATGGGAATGGAAAAACCTGGAAGGTGCTTATTGCGACCTTCCAGGTTTTCTTTGTTGCTCCTCATGAGTCTGATTCAACTACTTCGCGCACACTGCAAATCAGGCTGCCTTGAGATCCTGTGCCGCTTTTTTTGTCTTTCCGGCACGGGAAGGCAAATTACAAAGACCACAAACAAACTGGCTGTGCAGATCATAGGTATGTGCCACAAAATGACCGCCACACTTGGTACAGGGTGCCGTCTGCAACATGTTGCTCTCAAAAAAACGGATCAAACGCCATGCCCGTGTCAGCGAAAGCACAGGCTCCCCTCCCTTTTCTACCGGCATTTGCTCCAGGTAAAGCCGATAAGCCTTGAGAACCGCAGCAATACCGGACATGTTGGCGTGTTCGCACAAATACTTGTATATGTTGATGAAAAGCGAAGAATGGATATTCGGCTGCCAGGTCACAAACCAGTCTGTCGAAAACGGCAGCATGCCCTTTGGCGGAGACATGCCCTTGATTTCCTTGTACAGCTTGATCAGGCGTTCGCGTGAAAGCGACGTTTCCTGCTCAAGCAGTTGAAGGCGGGCGCCGTGCCGGATCAGATCAATCGCAAGCTGGACTTCTTTCGCCTCATTTAACAGACTTTTGCGTGACATCATGTTCTCCAGAAGGGGGGCATCAATCGCTGACCAATTAACTGATCTGTTCAACAGCCTGGGAAGACATCAGGATAGCGGCATGGGATTTGGCCTGCATGCCATCCTTGCTGTAATCCGTCAACATGCCCAGAATCATGTCGTCCTCAAAGCGGAAGCGCGCCAGCATCATATTGGTCGAAGCCAGTTTCAAAAGCTGCGCGTTGGAAAGACTTTCCAGAAGATCGGCAATATCAATACTGATACCGAGACGGAAAACAGCCGCTTCCTTGTCAGCACGAATCATCTGCTGCGTCAGCATCAGATAGCTGAGGTTCAGTTCCCTAATCTCGGACATCATGTTTTCGATGTTCATTTTCTTCTCCAGGTATCAATTTTGCCTGATCAGGCAACTTGAAACGTTGCCACTACGAAACAGCTTCATTGTGCCGTTGCAGAAGAAAAAGAGGGAATAGGAATAAAGCGGTATTTTTTGACAGAGATTTGCCGGATGGGTTGTAGGTGTTTATCCTACACATGACTAGACAGCGCCTCTTATCCTTTCTTTTCAAGGACTTGCAAAGCACTGGCCTTAGACTTGGTTTTTGGGCTTTTTCCTTTTTTGTTACAAAAAAAGCGCTTTTTTCAAAAACCATCCGTTAAAAAAACGGACTTTTCAGGGCCTTTTTACCCTTTCTACAACAGTTAACGGCAGCTTTTCTGAAAACTTTAGGCTTTTTCTCCATCTTTTTTCATTCAAGTGAAAAAGCGCTTTCAACCAACCGTTTGACGGGAAGAAAAGTTTTACCGGTTTATTTTGCCGCCGGGCTTTTAACCCCTTTTCCCCTCATCTCAAATCTATTACGGATGGGAATCGGAAAACTTTAGGGTGTTTTTGAAAAAAATCTCAAAAAATTTTTAACTCATTGTTATAAAAGGAAAAGTTTTTTGAGTTTTTTTATCTGAAGCCCTCAGTGCCGGGATGAAGGGACAAAAAAAGCCCTTTGGAGGAAAGGGCTTTCAGGCATTGGCAGGAGATTATGCGTCGCGCATGTAACGCGCCAAATAGAGGCTTTGTCCGATAACAAACAAAAACATCAGGCCCATGCCGCCAAAGAGCTTGAAACTCACCCAGGTGGAAGTCGCAAAGCCGCCCCAGAAGGCAACATACAAGTTGACAACCCCCATGACCATGAAAAAGGCCACCCAGGCATAGTTCAGGCGGCCCCAGACAAAGTCCGGCAGGCGGATCTGCTTTTCCATCATCACGCGAACCAGGTTTTTGGCAAAAAACCGGTTACTGATGAAAAGGACAATGCCAAACAGCCAGTAAAGCACCGTTGGCTTCCACTTGATGAATTCTTCGCTGGCAAAATAAATGGTTGCGCCGCCAAAGATGACAATGATGGCAAGCGAAATCCACAGCATCGGATCGACCTTGCGGCCCCGGAGCTTCAAATAAATGATCTGGCCGAATGTCGCAATGATCGCTACCGCCGTTGCCAGCAAAATAGGCGCTACATCTGTTGTCGCGCTGGCGTTGCCGACAAAAACAGACAAATAGCTCTCCGCTATCGCCTGCGCTTTTTCTGGATTTTTGCCAGCCCAGGAAAAAACACTGAAGAAAAGCAAAACAGGGAAAAGGTCAAAAAGAAATTTCATTTTTTACGGAATAGGCTTTTTTAAAGGAACCTCTGATAAGCGGTTTTTGCTAACACCGGAGAATGCAGCAATTCGCTCGCAAAAACCGTTTATCAGAAGTTCCTCAAGATTTTAAGCCTTTTCGTCCTTAGATTCAAAACGTAATGCGGCTGAATTGATGCAATACCGCAAACCGGTCGGCGGTGGCCCGTCGTTAAAGACGTGTCCCAGGTGTGCGTGGCAAACCGCGCAGATGATTTCCGTGCGGTTCATGCCCAAGGCATAGTCCGGCTTTTCTATGACATTGTCCGGATCAATCGCCCTGAAATAGCTCGGCCACCCGCAGCCCGACTCAAACTTGGCGTCTGACTCAAAAAGCGGCGTGCCGCAGCAGACACAATAATAAATGCCCTCCTGGCGGTAAGCCCAGTATTCCCCGGTAAAGGGAGCTTCCGTTGCCGCCTGGCGCGTCACCTTGTAAGACATGGGAGAAAGGCTGGCCTGCCACTCTGCATCCGTTTTCCTGACTTTCGGTTCACTCATCAGATACTCCTTCCTGAAAGGCAAAATAAATCGGTTATGACCTTATTTTGCCTGATCCTGCCTTTTCACGCCGGGAACCTGTCAAAAACCGCAATGGATTCCACATGCGACGTATGCGGAAACATATTGACCACACCAGCCAGGGAAAGCGCATACCCGCCCTCATTGACCAGCACACCGGCATCCCGCGCCAGCGTGGAAGGGTTGCATGACACGTAGACGATTCGCTTCGGCTTGAATGCCGCCTGCGAAGCGGACAGGGAAGCAATCGTCTGGCACACGGCAAGTGCACCGTCACGGGGTGGGTCAACTAAAATCCGGTCAAATCTGCCTGCTGATATCCACTCGGCTTCACTCATCTCAAAGAGGTTGCGGGTCAGGAAATCGGTCTTTTCAGCCAGCCCATTGAATTGGGCCGCCGCTTTTGCCCGCTCGGTCAAAGCCGAACTGCCTTCCATGCCAACGACTTCCCTTGCCTGCCGGGCTATCGGCAACGTGAAATTGCCCAGTCCGCAAAAGAGATCGCCAACCCTATCTTCAGGCTGGATCTGCAAAAGCCGGATGGCTTTTGAAACCAGAACCTGGTTGATATGGTGGTTGACCTGCGTAAAATCAGACGGCTTGAAAGGCATGGTCACGCCAGATTCCGGCAGGCTATACTGAAGCTGACGGGTCTCCGGGTAAAAAAGCGCGACGGTATCCGGCCCCTTCGTCTGCAGCCACCACTGTACGCCGTTTGCATCCGCAAAGGCTTTCAGGCGCGACTCGTCTTCCGGGGACAGGGGTGCCATGATCCGCAGGATCATGACGGTCAGCCCGTTGCCATCGCCCTCCCCGATAGCCAGTTCAATCTGGGGTATCTTGTCATAAATCGAAAGCGAGGCGATGAGTTCGCGCAGCGGAACCAGCATATCGGAGACATGCCGGGGCAAAATGGCGCAACTGGTCATGTCTGCCACAAAACGTGACTTGCGTTCGTGAAACCCGACCAGAATCCCGCCTTTTTTCGGCACATAATTGACTGACAGGCGCGCCCGGTAGCGGTATCCCCAATAAGGGCCATAAACCGGGCGCAGCATCCGGGCAGGATGCACGCGACCGATATGCCACAGATTGTCTTCCAGGATACGCTGCTTGACAGCAACCTGGGCGGATGGCTCCAGGTGCTGCATGGAACAGCCGCCGCAAACGCCAAAATGGGGGCAACGGGGCTTGACGCGCAAAACCGACTCCCGAAAGAGTTCGGTCATTCTTGCAGCTTCCCAGCTTTTCTTTTTGCGCCAGGATTCAAAGCGGACGCGTTCTCCCGGCAGCGCGCCTTCGACAAAGATGACCTTGCCGGGCGTGCCGTCCGGATTGTCCAGATGCCCGACACCCCGTCCTTCGGCATCGAGAGATTCAATATCAAGTATATCGGGATTCATATAATGGAAACACCAGATGGGTTGCTCCATCTGGTGTTGTGAGGTTTATCCTGGTCAGCGTTTTGGCAGGTAGCCCAGCGGGTCAACCGGCTTGCCCTGTTTCCTGACCTCAAAATGCAGCTTGACCGAATCGGTGCCGCTGTTACCCATTTCGGCTACGGGCTGTCCACGGGAAACGGTACTGCCCTGGGCAACCAGGTTGCTGCTGTTGTGGGCATAAGCCGTCAGCAAGTCTTCGTTATGCTTGATAATCACCAGATTGCCATAGCCATTCATGGCGCCGGAATAAATCACCCGGCCATCTGCAGCTGCAAAGACTTTCTGTCCCTTGCTGCCGTCGATATCAACCCCTTTGCTCTGGCCTTCGGAAAAGCCGCGCAACACCTTGCCGCTGGCAGGCCATCCCCAGACAATGCCGCTCGCCTCACGCGTGGCGCCGGTTGCGGCTATTGTTGCGGTTGCTGCGGCGGCACTGCCGCCAGCTACGGCACTTTCGGAATAAACTTGTTTTTCGGCCGTCGGTTGCGTCTTGGTCTCGACAATCGGCTGCACATCCCTTTCCGGACTGCTTACGCTGGCGGTCTGGACGGCTGCCGTACTGGTGCCTACGGCGCCAGGAGGCGCAACACGCAGCACCTGCCCTTCGTTGATTTCGTTGGCATTGTTCAGGTTATTCCAGGCAACCAGATTGGCGACGCTCTGATTGTGCGCGCGCGAAATGCGGTAAAGCGTATCGCCTTTCGTGACCGTGTAATATCCGGGGCCAGCAGGCGCACGCGCCGCAACCGGGCTCACTGACCGATCTTCAATCGGCGCCTGGGTTTCAGAGGTGCCGCAAGCGGCAAGACCCGCACAGACAACGATCAGCAGAGGATAAACAAATCTTTTCATAAGTGTTTCCAATAATATATCAATCTCAAATGACACCCTGGCGCAAAGGCACAAAATGACAATCCTCTAGCATAACAGATTGCCACTGCCTCTCACCAGTCCGTCTGGTTAATTGCAAAGTCTGTTTTTTCGTTCCGACCGGGGCAATCATGTACCCGCCTATGGCCAGTTGCAAAAAGAGCGCTTCTGGCACTTCCAGTCCGGCAGCCGCTATCACGATGGCATCAAAGGGCGCCACCTGCGGCAATCCCAGCATGCCGTCCCCATAGTGCAGCCTGAGATGGGGGATACGCAACTGGCGCAAATTGTTTTTCGCCAGTTCATGCAATGCCTTGATCCGTTCGATGGAATACACTTCTTTTGCCACCTCGGAAAGGATGGCTGCCTGATAGCCGCAGCCGGTTCCGATTTCCAGGACGCGCTGCAGTTTTTTGCCATTGGCATCCGCCCTGACCGCCTCGATCATGCGCGCCACCGTGTAAGGACGGGAAATCGTCTGCTGGTGGCCAATCGGCAGCGACGTATCTACATAGGCCTGCTGCGAAAGGCCGGATTCGATAAAAAGGTGTCGGGGTACCGTGGAAAGCGCATGGAGCACCATCGCGTCTTTCACCCCCTGTGCGGCAATTTTTTCCGCCATGACGATGGCCGCGCGTATGGGTGCCTGCTGTTTTTTTGATCCGGCAGGCGCCACCGGCAGGGGCAAAACCGCAGGCATCTCCGCCTGTTTTTTGCCTGTTTTGGGCTTCTGGCGATTTTCCACCACATTACGGGTTGCCGTCTGCGGCGTGATTTCTTTCAACCGGTAATCCGAATCCGGTGCCGTTTTTTTCCCTTCCCCACCCATGACGCTGGATAAAGGCAGTGGAAAATGCCGGGGCTTGCCATTCATCCCAGCACCTTCTTCAAGCCATCAATCAGCCGTTCCTCCGTCCACTCAAATTTAAGCGGCGTGACAGAAACATGGCCATTTCCGGCAGCATAAAAATCCGTGCCTTCCCCGCCGTCACGGGTTTTCCCGGTCGGGCCGATCCAGAACATTTCCTTGCCAAAGGGGTCTATCGTCTTCAAAACCCCTTCGGAATGATGACGTCGCCCGAGACGGGTCGCGATAGCAGGCCGCAGTTTGTCATACGGCAGGTTGGGAATATTTACATTCAGGAGAAACGGCCCGGGCAGTGACTCATAAACAGACAGCACCAGGTCACGCGCCATCTGCGCCGCGCTTTCCAGTTCCAGCCAGCCCCGGTCAACCTGTGAAAAGGCAATGGCGGGGATATCAAAGAGATAGGCTTCCATCGCCGCGGCAACCGTGCCGGAATAAAGAGTATCTTCCCCCATGTTGGCGCCGTGATTGATGCCGGACACGACCAGGTCGGGCTTCCAGGACAAAATACCTGTCAGGGCAATATGCACGCAATCAGAGGGAGTGCCGGTCGTATAGTAAAACCCGTTTTCCGCCCGGTATACCGAAATCGGTTTTTCCAGTGTCAGGGAATTGGAGGCACCGGAACGATTGCTGTCCGGGGCGCAAACGGCAATTTCGGCAACAGGGGCCAGTGCGCGCGCCAGCGCATTGATGCCCGGCGCCAGATATCCGTCATCATTACTTATCAGAATACGCATATCCCCGCCTGTTTCCTTATTGTATCAAACCTGTTCGCCACGCCTGCGGCACAGCCAGAAACTATTGTGCCATGCCCGGCGGCACCAGAAGATCCATGATTTCAAGAAGCTCGGCGCGAACCGCTGCCAGGCCTTCCCCCACCACACCGGGCATGACGGTGCTTTCCGGTACCTCATCGGCATCTTTTTTTACCGCCCTGCCGGTACGTTCATCCAGCCGGTTTCGTGCACCGTTGATGGTAAAACCCTGCTCATACAGGAGTTCACGGATACGGCGAATCAGGAGCACTTCATGATGCTGGTAATAACGCCGGTTACCGCGCCGCTTGACCGGCTTTAACTGGGTAAATTCCTGCTCCCAGTAACGCAGGACATGCGGCTTGACTCCGCACAGCTCACTGACTTCACCGATGGTGAAATAGCGCTTTGCCGGTATGGGGGGCAAGCCCCCTGTTTCAACCTTGCTGGCTTGTTCAGTCATGAGATAAAAATTATTTATGAAGCTGAGTCAACAATTTTTTTCAGTTTCTGGCTCGCATGAAATGAAACCACGCGACGCGCTGTAATCGGTATTTCAACCCCGGTTCTCGGATTACGTCCCGGACGTTCCGGCTTGGTACGCAATGTGAAATTGCCAAAGCCGGATAACTTGACTTCCTCGCCACGCTCCAGTGACTCAATGATATGCCCAAAGAAAGAATTGACCATTTCCTTGGCTTCACGCTTGTTCAAACCAACCCGCTCATACAGCGTTTCGGCAATTTCTGCTTTTGTTACGGTTTTTCCCTGTTCGGCAAATTCGTTTTGTAAGGTCAATTCTTTCTTTTCGGTTAACATGCTGTTCATATCATTGTGCTGACTGGCAGAAATTGAAATATTTACGGGTGGCTTCATTATTTTTTTCTTAAACAAAACAGACAAAAATCAGGCTCGCAAACGGGCACCTGATCCTTTTTCTGCGGCGGCGACAAACGCTTTGACTGCCGCATCTACAACCTCATCCTGCAGGGTTGACTGGTTATCCTGAAGTGTAAAGCGGAAGGCAAGGCTTTTCTCATTTTCCCCCAAACCTTTTCCACGATAATCGTCAAATAAAACAACAGACTGCATAATAGCACACTGCGGGTTGTTTCGACGTTCCATTTCAAAGACATCCATCAGTTCGGATGCCGGGACAGACTGCAAAACCAAAAGCGCAATGTCGCGCGTTACCGGAGGAAAGCGCGAGATGTCCTGATATGCCGACACATCGCCTGATTGCAGCGCATCCAGATCCATCTCAAAAAATACCGGCGCAGAGGGCAATTCGTATTTCTGCTGCCACAGCGGATGCAATTCACCGATCACCCCGACTTCTTTTCCATCACGCAGGATTTTCGCACAGCGCCCCGGATGAAAAGCAGGATGCGTCGCTTTTTCAAAACGGAAAACCAACGGGAAAGACAATGCCTCCAGATCGGCCTTTACATCAAAGAAATCGACATTTCTCGCAGGCTGCCCCCATTGCTCATCGACTGTCGGCCCATAGGAAATAGCTGCCAGACGCCGGGGCTGGTCGTAGCCCGCCACGGTTTTCGCACTGTCAACCTGCCCTGGATTTTTCAGGAAAACCGATGCCACCTCGAAAACACGTACCCGCGTGGCACGGCGATTCAGGTTATAGCGCACATTGGCAACCAGCGAACCCAGAAGCGTCGAACGCATGACGCTCATCTGGCTGGAAATCGGGTTCAACAGCCGGATCGGATCCTGATTGGCCGCAAAATCGGCCTCCCAGCTTTCCTCAACAAAACTGTAATTCACGACTTCCTGGTAATCCATGTCCGCCATCTGGCGGCGAAGGTCGTGCACCGAACGGCGGCCTTCCGAAGGCGTGCGCATCACATTGGGCGCAACCGGCGGCAGGGCAGGAATATTTTCATAGCCGTAAACCCGCGCCACCTCTTCAATCAGGTCTTCTTCAATGCTGATATCAAAACGATACGAAGGCGGCGTCACGACAAAAACGCCCGGCTTTTCGACAAACGGCAAGCCAAGCCGGGTAAAAATATCGGCTACCTGCGCATCCGTAAACGGCACGCCAATCACTTTGGTCGCACGGGCCGTGCGCATCGTCACCGGCTCCCGTTTCGGGAGATTGGCAACATGGTCGTCAACCGGGCCTACCTGCGTTTTGCCTTCCACGCCGCAAATTTCGAGAATCAGTGCCGTCATGCGCTCGGCTGTGCGAACCGTCCCCTCAAAATCGACACCGCGCTCAAACCGGTGTGCCGCATCCGTCGAAAAATTGAAATGGCGCGTCCGGCCCTGGATCGCCTGCGGCCACCAGAACGCCGCCTCGACAAACACATTTTCCGTATCCAGCGAAATGGAAGAACGATCCCCGCCCATGATGCCTGCGAGGGACTCCGGGCCATTACCGTCGGCAATCACCCCGACCCATTCATCCACCTCGACCGTGCTCTCATTCAAAAGCGCGACTTTTTCGCCTTTTTTACCCCAGCGGATATCCAGCGCGCCATGCACCTTGTCCAGGTCATACACATGGTTCGGCTGCCCGGACTCCAGCATCACGTAATTGGAAATATCCACCAGCGCGGATACCGGACGCTGGCCGCTACGCATCAGTCGCTGCTTCATCCAGTCCGGCGTTTCAGCACGCGCATTGATCCCGCGGATCACCCTGCCGGTAAAACGGCCACACAAATCCGGGGCCGAAATGGTCAGCGGCAGCTTTTCATCCATCGTTGCCGCTACCGGCGTTGCCGAAGGCACAGCCAGCTTTACCCCCGTCAAGGCAGACACCTCGCGCGCCACGCCCAGCACCGAAAGACAGTCCGCCCGGTTTGGCGTCAGCTTGATCGTGAATACCGCATCGTCCAGGTCAAAATATTCCCGGATAGGGGTTCCCACCGGCGCATGTTTTGGCAGATCCATCAGGCCTAAATGGTCTTCCGACATCTTCAGTTCCCGCTCGGAACACAGCATGCCCTGCGACTCCACACCACGCAGCTTGCCCAGCTTGATGGAAAACGCCTTGCCGTCCTCACCCGGCGGTAGGCTTGCCCCGACCAGCGCACAGGCTGTCGTCATCCCCTCGTACACATTCGGCGCGCCACAGACGATATTCAGCACCTCGCCCGTTCCGGCATCCACCTTGCAAACCGTCAGCCGATCCGCATTCGGGTGCTTGCCCACTTCCAGCACCTTCGCCACCACCACGCTGGAAAAAGGCGGCGCAACCACATCCACCTCTTCCACCTCCAGCCCGGACATCGTCAAAAGATGCGCCAGATCCGCCGTATTCATATCGGGATCGGCCATCGCGCGCAGCCATCTTTCAGAAAATTGCATAAAACGCCTTCAGCTTTCATACCGGCATCCGCGCTGGCGGATGCCAAAAAATCCATCAACCAAACTGTTTCAAAAAACGCAGGTCGCCTTCAAAAAAGAGGCGCAGGTCATTGATGCCATAACGCAGCATCGTCAGGCGCTCCAGGCCAGAGCCGAATGCAAACCCCACGTTTTTCTCCGGATCGATCCCCATATTCCTGAGCACTGCCGGATGAACCTGCCCGGCACCGCACACTTCCAGCCAGCGGCCTTTCAAGGGGCCGCTTCCAAAAGCGATATCCACCTCGGCGGAAGGCTCGGTAAAAGGAAAATAAGACGGGCGGAAACGCACCTGCAGATCATCCGTCTCAAAAAATTCACGCACAAAATTCAGGTAAACCCCTTTCAGGTCGGCAAAGCTGATGGCCTCGTCGATCCAGAGACCTTCTACCTGATGAAACATCGGCGAATGAGTGGCATCGCTGTCCACGCGATACGTCCGCCCCGGCGCAATCACCTTGATCGGCAGGCGGTTGGCAGACGCATAACGCACCTGCATCGGGCTCGTATGCGTGCGCAAAAGCAGGAGCTTGCCGTCCTTGTCTTTGCCATCCACATAAAAGGTATCCTGCATGGAGCGTGCTGGATGGTTTTCCGGGTTGTTAAGCGAGGTGAAGTTGGTCCAGTCATCCTCGATTTCCGGGCCTTCGGCCACATCAAAGCCAATCGAACCGAAAATCTTTTCAACCCGTTCCCAGGTTTTCATGACAGGATGAACCCCGCCACGCCCACGCCCGCGCCCCGGCAGCGTCACATCAATCGCTTCCGCATTCAGCCTCCCGGCAAGCTGCGCAAGGGCGATATCCTGGCGCCTGGCGGTCAGCGCATCCTCAATCTGTGATTTGGCGGCATTGATAACCGCACCGCGCGCCTTCTTCGCTTCCGGCTCCATCTTGCCAAGCATTTTCATCTGCTCGGTAATCAGGCCGGACTTTCCCAAATACCTGGCTTTTACATTCTCCAGAGCGGCGGCATCCGGCGCGGCCCCAAAATCCCGCCTTGCTTCTGTAACCAGTTGATCTAACGAATCCATACCCCGTTTTCCTGTGGCATGCCGAAAACATCCTTTCGGCAAACTCAAAATGAAAAGCGGGGCAGGAAAGAATTCCTGCCCCGCTTGTAGTACCGTACCGTACAACAGTACGGCAATTATGCAGCGATGGCAGTCCTCACCCGATCAACGATCGCGGCAAAGGCAGGCTTGTCAGCAACAGCCATATCGGCAAGCACCTTGCGATCAAGCTCGATCGCAGCCTTTTTCAGACCGTTGATGAATACGCTGTATGTCATGCCATGCTCACGGGTAGCGGCATTGATACGCGTAATCCACAAGGCGCGGAATACTCTTTTCTTGGTACGGCGGTCACGGTAGGCGTACTGGCCTGCCTTCATGACTGCCTGTTTGGCTACACGATAAACCTTGCTTCTGCGGCCACGGAAACCCTTGGCCAAAAGCAGTACTTTTTTATGACGGGCCCGTGCTGTGACCCCGCGTTTTACTCTCGACATAAAACCTCCTGGAAAGTCGTTGGGATCAGCCGTTAGGCATCATGCGCATTACGGACTGAACGTCGCTGTCATGAACATCTGTCATGCCACGCAGCTGGCGTTTGGTCTTTGTGCTCTTTTTGGTCAGAATGTGGCGCTTGAATGCCTGTGCGCATTTCACGGTGCCACCTGGACGGATGCGAAAACGCTTCTTCGCACCACTTTTGGTCTTCATTTTTGGCATAAATCACATGTCCTTTCGGACACTCCTTTTTTTATTTTATGACGGCAGGTGGCAACACAACGTTACTCTTGAATGCCTGCAATCACTTGTCATGTAATGGCAAAAACCATCACTTTTTTCGCTTTCCTGCCATGAAAACCGGCAGGAAGGCAAAACCTTCAATTACTTCTTCTTCTTCGGCGCCAGCACCATCACCATCTGGCGGCCTTCCATCTTCGGGAACTGTTCAACCTGGCCACATTCGTCCAGATCCGCTTTCAGGCGTTCCAGCATGCGCATGCCGATATCCTGATGCGCCATCTCACGCCCGCGGAAACGCAACGTGATCTTGCATTTGTCGCCATCCTCAAGAAAACGTATCGCATTGCGCAGCTTGATATTGTAATCACCCTCGTCTGTGCCAGGACGGAATTTCACTTCCTTGACCGAAATCACCTTCTGTTTCTGCTTGGCCTCGTGTGCCTTCTTCTGCTCCTGGTAACGGAATTTTCCGTAGTCCATCAGGCGCACAACCGGCGGGCTGGCATTGGGTGCAATTTCCACCAGATCCACGTCTGCTTCTTCAGCAAGACGGAGCGCCTCGGAAACAGTCACAATTCCAATAGGCTCATTCTCCACTCCGATCAAGCGGACTTCCTGGCCTGTAATTTCGCCATTAATGCGATGCGATTTATCGGTAGCTATCTTCAGTTCCTCATCAAAAAAACATCAACTGCCTGTCCGGACACAATAAAACCCGAAGCCAGACTCCCCGCCTGACTCCGGTTTATTTTCTGGCCGCGATCTCGTTTATAAGCCGCTTTTCCAGCTCTGCAACAGGCATCACGCCCAAATCGGCATTACCTCTTGCACGAACAGACACCGTATTGTCGTTCTTTTCCTTATCGCCGACAACCAGCAAATAAGGCACGCGGTTTGTCGCGTGATCGCGTATTTTATAGGTTATTTTTTCATTGCGCAAATCTGTTTCAACCCTTAAGCCCGCTTTTTTCAGCATTTCGACCACATCTTGCGCATAATCGGCCTGCCTTTCCGAAATATTGAGCACCATCGCATGTACCGGCGCCAGCCAAAGCGGCATCGCACCCGCATAATTCTCGATCAGGATACCGATAAAGCGCTCAAGCGAACCCAGGATAGCGCGATGCAGCATCACCGGCACCTTGCGGGAATTATCCTCATCCACATATTCCGCGCCCAGGCGTTCCGGCATCGAAAAGTCCACCTGGATCGTACCGCACTGCCACATCCGGCCAAGCGCATCCTTCAAGGTGTACTCGATCTTCGGCCCGTAAAAAGCCCCCTCCCCCGGCGTGATCTCATACTCCGCGCCCACCTGGTTCAGGGAGGCAATCAGCGCCTGCTCCGCCTTGTCCCAGGATTCATCCGAGCCAACCCGTTTTTCCGGGCGGGTTGCCACCTTGTAAATAATCTCGGTAAAGCCAAAATCCGCGTAGACCTTCTTCAACAGCGCGGTAAAGGCAATACATTCCCCCAAAATCTGGTCTTCCGTGCAAAAGATATGGCCATCATCCTGCGTAAAGCCGCGCACCCGCATCAGGCCATGCAACGCGCCGGAAGGCTCATTCCTGTGGCAGGAACCGAATTCCCCGTAGCGCAGCGGCAAATCACGGTAGGAATGCAGGGTCGATTTATAAATCTGCACATGCCCGGGACAGTTCATCGGCTTGACCGCATAAGTGCGGTTTTCCGATTCCGTCGTAAACATGTTTTCCTTGTAGTTTTCCCAGTGCCCGGATTTTTCCCAGAGGGAACGATCCAGGATCATCGGCGCTTTTACTTCGTAAAAACCGTTGTCCTCATAAATCCGGCGCATGTACTGCTCAACCTGCTGCCAGATCCGCCAGCCTTTCGGGTGCCAGAAAATCAGGCCCGGCGCTTCTTCCTGGAAATGGAACAGGTCAAGCTGGCGGCCTATCCGGCGATGGTCGCGTCTTTCCGCCTCTTCCAGCATATGCAGGTAAGCGTCCTGGTCTTCTTTCTTTGACCAGGCCGTGCCGTAAACCCGCTGCAGCATTTCATTATTGGAATCGCCGCGCCAGTAAGCGCCAGCCAGGCGCATCAGCTTGAATACCCGCAGCTTGCCATTGGACGGCACATGGGGGCCACGGCACAGGTCGGTGAACTGGCCGCTGGTATAAAGCGAGACATCTTCGTTTGCCGGAATGGAGGCAATGATTTCCGCCTTGTATTCCTCGCCGATGGACTTGAAATAAGCAACCGCCTCATCACGCGGCAAGACCTTGCGGGTAACCGTTTCATCTTTTTTCGCCAGTTCAGCCATCTTCTTTTCAATGGCGTCCATGTCTTCCGGCGTAAACGGGCGTTTATAGGAAAAATCGTAGTAAAAACCGTTTTCAATCACCGGCCCGATTGTCACCTGCGCATCCGGAAAAAGGGTTTTGACGGCATAGGCAAGAAGGTGGGCCGTGGAATGGCGGATAATATCCAGCCCTTCCGTATCGCGCTCGGTCAGAATCGCCAGGTCGGCCTTGTCCTGAATCACATAAGAGGTATCAACAAGCTCGCCATCCACCCTCCCGGCAATCGCCGCCTTGGCCAGGCCGCTGCCAATGGACGCCGCCACCTCGGCAACTGTCACCGGTTTGTCAAACTGTCTTTCCGAGCCATCCGGAAGCCTTACTGATACCATCCCCGTCTCCACATTCACCGGAAGCAAGCGGCATCCGGCAATATTCCCAAAACAATAAAAAAAGCGGCATCGCCGCGCCTGTCCCTGCCCTTTCTGGCAATCATGGGATTTCCCCAAAAACGACAAAACAGAAAAATAAAACTTTACCACAGAAAGCCCTGCCAGGGCTTACCGGGGAACACACAACAAAAAGCCGGGTATACCCGGCTTTTGTCACTTGCCTTATGGCTGGCTGTATCAATAACTTGGGATATCGGCCAGGCCCATTTCCGGAGAAATCATCAGTTTCTTGATATCCATCAGGATCAGCATCCGGTCTTCCAGCGCACCCAGGCCAATCAGGTTGTCCGTATTCATGACGGTACCCATTGATGGTGCTGGACGGATCTGCTCCGATGTCAGGGACATGACGTCCGATACGGAGTCAACCACGATACCGATAAAGCGATCCTCAATCTCAAGAATAATCACGACCGTCAGATGATCGTAAGTAGGCTCTCCCAGATTGAATTTGATCCGCATATCCAGAATCGGCACAATAATATCGCGCCAATTCAGAAAACCCTTCATAAAGTAAGGAGCATTGGCAACCTGGGTGCTGATTTCGTAGCCACGAATCTCCTGGACTGTCAGGATATCAATCCCGTACTCTTCCTGCCCCAGCCTGAACGCGAGATACTCCCTTGGAAAATCTTTTGCTACCGGTTTGTTACCAGTTTCTACGGCCGTTTCAGAGCTCACTGTCATTTCTTTCACCTTTAATCAAGTGCCGTTATCACCGGCATGGAGATAATTCTGCGCCAACGAAGCACATGCCTATCAGTCCCAAAAAAAATAATTGGAATTGTCAGCCTTAATGATATTTCCATCGGGCAACCTTATCAAGTATTTTTCTCACAAAAAACCATATTTTTCGATCAAAAACCATTATTTTTATCTTCCCCGGCATATTTTGCCCTTTTTTGCCGGGGAGAATACAAAACAAAATCCCTTTTTAGAACTCTTCCCACTCGGCATTGTCATCCGATTCCGGCACTTTGACCGATGCTGGCGGCGCTGCCTTTACCGGTGCCGCTTCCTTTGCCGGGGCAGCGAGGCGTTTTGCCGGAGCAGGCACTCTTGCCGGGGCGGAACGCTTCGCCGCTACCACTGGCGCTGCCGGACGCGGTTTGCCTGCCGTCACTGCCGGACGCGCGCCGCCAGTGCCCGTGTTGAAGATGCTGACGACTTCGACCAGGTTGCTCGCCTGATCCTGCAGGCTCTCCGCTGCGGCGGCCGCTTCTTCTACCAAGGCCGCGTTCTGCTGTGAAACGGTGTCCATTTCGGTTACCGCCTGGTTGACCT
>JAVBTJ010000042.1:0-3885 GCA_031556215.1 Oxalobacter sp. | reverse complement strand
AACGATGCCTTCTTCAACCGCGGCGCGGGTGGAATGCAGCGCGTCTTCCACGCGGGCTTTCTTTTCTTTCATTTCCACTTCGGTTGCCGCGCCAACACGGATAACGGCAACACCGCCAGCCAGCTTGGCAATACGCTCCTGCAGTTTTTCACGGTCATAATCAGATGCTGCGTCGTCCATCAGAACGCGAACCTGCTTGACACGGGTCTGAATAGCGTCGGTATTGCCATTGCCATCGATAAGGGTGGTGTTTTCCTTGTTGATTTCAATGCGCTTGGCCTGGCCGAGTTGATCCAGTACGGCTTCTTCCAGGTTCTGGCCGGTTTCTTCGGTAATGACCTGACCACCGGTCAGGATAGCGATGTCTTCCAGCATGGCTTTGCGGCGATCGCCAAAACCAGGCGCCTTGACGGAGCAGGTCTTCAGTACGCCACGGATATTGTTGACAACCAAGGTTGCCAGCGCTTCGCCTTCAACATCTTCTGCAACGATCAGGAGCGGACGGCCAGCCTTGGCGACTTGCTCAAGCAGCGGCAACAGTTCACGGATACTGCCGATTTTCTTGTCGGTCATCAGGATGTACGGGTTTTCCAGGATGGCAACCTGTTTTTCCGGATTGTTGATGAAGTAAGGGGAAAGGTAGCCACGGTCAAACTGCATGCCTTCCACGATTTCAAGTTCATCGGTCAGGGATTTGCCGTCTTCGATAGTGATAACGCCTTCTTTGCCGACCTTGTCCATTGCTTCAGCGATGCGCTCGCCGATGGAGTGGTCGCTGTTTGCGGAAATAGAGCCGACCTGGGCGATTTCCTTGCTGGTGGTGGTTGGCTTGGCGATTTTGGCCAGTTCGGCAACAACGGCCTCAACCGCCTTGTCGATACCGCGTTTCAGGTCCATCGGGTTCATGCCGGCGACAACATATTTCATGCCTTCACGGACGATGGCCTGGGCCAGAACGGTTGCGGTTGTGGTGCCGTCACCGGCGTTGTCGCTGGTTTTGGAAGCAACTTCCTTGACCATTTGCGCACCCATATTCATGATTTTGTCCTGCAGCTCGATTTCCTTGGCAACAGAAACACCGTCCTTGGTGATGACAGGTGAGCCCCATGAGCGATCCAGGACAACATTGCGGCCTTTCGGGCCCAGGGTGACTTTAACGGCATTGGCGAGGATATTAACGCCTTCGACCATCTTGGCCCGGGCGGTATCGCCAAAAATGACTTCTTTTGCTGGCATGTGAATTTCTCCGTGTATCTAATTTAATTGTGTTCTTTTGTTTTGGGCGTGCCTGAATTACTTCTGCACGATTGCCATGATGTCGCTTTCATGCATGACGAGCAGTTCTTCGCCGTCAACCTTGATGGTCTGGCCGGCGTATTTGCCGAAGAGAACGCGGTCGCCGACTTTGACGTCCATTGGCAGGACTTTGCCTTCCGGCGTGATTTTGCCGTTGCCGACAGCAAGGACTTGACCCTGATCCGGTCTTTCCGCGGCGGTTTCAGGAATGACGATGCCTGATGCGGTTGTTTTTTCCAGGTCCATGCGTTTGACAATAATACGGTCATGTAAAGGACGAAGTTTCATAACAATAATTCCTTTAAATACATTAAAAATTGATAACAAGTTGAATGACAACGGAAAAACGCCGTTTATGGATGTTTTTCGCTGTCGGGATATCTGCGGGCCAGGAAGGTTGTTAGCACTCCCCGGCGGCGAGTGCTAAGTATATGGGCGCCTATTTCGGATTTCAAGGGATGTTGTGAAAAAAATCAGCGTTTTTTGATGTCTTGTGGACGAATCCGTATTTCACATCCCAATGGGGGGCTTGATTTTTCGCAGCCGGAGCAAGTGGCGCAGCCGGCGTTGTCTGAAATGGCGATTTGCTTTTTTGCCAGCTTTTCCGATATTCGGGAAAAGCCGGTCTTGGCGGCAATCTGTTCAAGCGTCTGGTTAAAAAACAGGCGAAGGGTGGTCGGCGCCATGTGCTTCCATATAATGCCGATGGCGATTGCCAGAATCAAAAGGACGATGCATTCCTGCATGGCTATCCTCCTGTCAAAAGCAGCGTGATGCGATAGGTGGCAAAGGAGGCCACATAAGCAAGCGCAAACAGGTAAACGGTCATGATGCCGGCATATTTCCATGAATTGGTTTCCCGTTTTGCCACAATAATCATGGGAATGCACTGCGGCGCAAAAACGTACCAGGCCAGAAGAGACAGTGCTGTTGGCAGTCCCCAACTGGCGGCGATGACGGATGAGAGGGCAACTGAAAGATCGTCGCCAGTTGCCGAGAGCGCGTAGACGGTACCCAGGGCCGCAACAGCGGCTTCGCGTGCTGCCATGCCTGGAATCAGCGCAATGGAAAGTTGCCAGTTAAAGCCGATTGGCTCAAAGATATATTGCAGCAGGTAGCCGAGCTGTCCTGCAAAACTGTACTGGATGGCCGGAAGCGTGGCGTTTTCCGGCGCAGCGGGGAAACTCGACAGGAACCAGAGCAAAACCATGAGCGCGAGGATAATGGTGCCGGCGCGCGTGATAAATATTTTGGCGCGTTCCCACAAGCCCAGAAGCAGGTTGAGCAGATTGGGCCAGTGATAGGCAGGCAGTTCCATCATGAGCGGCTGGTACTGGTTTTTTCCGACGAAAAGCTTGATGACCAGGGCAATGATCATGGCGGAAACGATGCCGCCCATGTACAGGCCAAACAGAACCAGGCCCTGCATATTGAAAAGGCCGACCTGGGTATTGGGGATGAAGGCGCCAATGATGAGGAGGTAGACGGGCAGGCGTGCCGAACAGGTCATGAGCGGGGCAATCATGATGGTGGCCAGCCGGTTGCGCGGATCCTGAATGGTACGCGTGGCCATGATGCCGGGAATGGCGCAGGCAAAACACGAGAGAAGCGGGATAAAAGCCCGGCCCGACAGGCCAACGGAACGCATGAGGCGGTCAAGCAGGAAAGCGGCCCTGGGCAGATACCCGGATTCTTCCAGAATCAGGATGAATAAAAAAAGGATCAGTATTTGCGGCAGGAAAACAATGATGCTGCCTACTCCGGCGATGATGCCGTCCACTATCAGGCTTTTGAGGATGCCGTCCGGAAGCAGGGTGCCAAGATACTCGCCGGTAAATCCCACACCGCTTTCAATCCATTCCATCGGAAGCGCAGACCAGCTGTAAACCGCCTGAAACATGCCAAACAGGATGGCCGCCAGAATCAGGTAGCCCCATACCGGGTGAAGGGCAATGGAATCGATTCGGTCTCCAAGCGCATGAGGGGAGGGCGGTGTTTTGACTGCGGCATCCAATATCCGGCCAATTAATATCCGGTCAATTTTTTCCCTGTGCGGTACTGTTTCCGGATCGTGCACGGCAGGGGCCGTTTGTTCAGGCAGGGTAGCGGCTTCCTGCTCAAGCCGGGTAATGAGTTCTCGCAATCCTTCCGCACGAATGGCAACCGTTTCGACAACCGGCATGCCGAGTTGGGAGGACAGGAGGCGGGTATCGATTTCCAGTCCGCGCTTTTTCGCAATGTCCATCATGTTCAAAACGAGAATGGCCGGATATCCCAGTTCCTTTACTTCCAGTACCAGCGGCAGATTGCGGCGCAGGTTATTGGCATCAACGACCAGCATCACCATATCAATGATGGCGTCATCCTTGCGGGTTCCCTGCAGGACTTCCCGCGTGATGGCTTCATCCGGCGAGAGGGTGTTCAGGCTGTAGGTGCCGGGCAGGTCTGTGATTCTGAAGGTCGTGCCCCCAGACGTCAGGTGGCCGTCTTTTAGTTCTTACGTGACAACGGCCTAAATGGCGGCTGTAGAGCTGTCACCAGTCAGGCGCGTGAAAAGCCCTGATTTTAAGCACAAGGGATTTACGACCA
>JAVBTJ010000074.1:0-17410 GCA_031556215.1 Oxalobacter sp. | reverse complement strand
CAAGACAGGGGAGTGAAACGATGATTGAATTCAAAATCTCCTGAGTCAGAAGCGGCTGGCTTGTGCCGATATGCCTGTGATTCAGGTTAAGGCTTTTTAACAGGTAATAATCAAAACAGATATCGGAATTACGCTTGTTGGTAGCGGATATGGCGTTATCAGACACCCAGTGCTGACCAGGTTCATAATGGACGCTTCCGCAATAGGTGCCAACACGGCCGATAATGATGCCGTTTTCCTGGTTGGTCGCGTCTGCATAGTCAAGTATGCCGTTGCCGCCGTATACAGGAATATGTCCCGCTTTTTCCGGACGCTTTTTTCCATTCCTGAACTGGATAAACTCGGAAAGTGGCGCTGTTGTCCGGCTGCTCATGTTATTGGCCCTTTATCCCATGAATTTCCTGTGCGAGTTCTTGACATTCGCCTGGTTGACCATCGCATAGTGCATGGTGGTGTCTATCTTAACATGCCCCAGTAAGCGCTGAACCTGCTCTATGGGCATTCCCTTGTCGATGGCGCGGGTAGCAAGGGTTCGCCGGAATTTGTGAGGATGAACCTTTTGCATGTCTGTTTCCATGCCGATTTTTCTCAGCCGGGTTTCGATGCCACCGGTCATCAACCGGTTATGGGGCGCCGAGAGCGAGACAAACAGGGCGGGGTTGCTGTCAATGCGGCTGGCGAGATAATTTTTGAGATGGATTTTTGTGCGGGCATCAAAATAGACGACCCTTTCGCTGCTGCCTTTGCCAAATACAACGCATTCCCGTTCATGGAAATTGATATCCTGGCGGTTCAGCCGGATCATTTCGCCAACGCGCATCCCGGTTGAGGCAAGTAGATCAACCATTGCCAGATCACGGATTTCAACGCAGGCGTCGCGGAGAAGTTCCAGCCCCTCATCGGAGAAGGTTTCCTTGATGATCTTGTCCGCCTTTATTTTACTGATGCGGCGCACGGGGCTTTTCAGGATATAGTCTTCATCTTCGAGCCAGCCGAAGAAACTGGAAAAAATCCGCCGCATATTGTCGATGGTCACTTTGCTGGAGTGCCGTCTTTTCTGGTAGTCAGCCAGGTAGGTACGCAAATCATCTGTGCAGATTTCTCTCACCGGCTTGTTGATACCCCTGAACATGGAATGAATGGTGGAGTCGTAGTATTTCATCGATTTTTCCGAGCATCCTTCAATGCGTTTTGCCGAGATGAAAACATTGAGCAATCCTTCATTTTCAATGTTTTCAGACGGGCCTTGTTCCTTGCGTTCGGTGATTTCCACGTTGTGAAGGGTATGCGACAACACTCTTTGCAACTTTTCCAGTTGCTCTGTTGTCAGAACCAATGCCATGTTGGCCTGAATTCTTGTAATCAGTCTGTTTTTCATGATTTTTCTTGTCTTTCAATAAGGTGGGGTTCTTGTACAGCAAGGGAGATGTTAAATCATCATTTAGCGGCGTAAATACCTGTAACGGATAACTCGCCGGACATCAGGCGGGGCAACAGGGTATCACGCGTACTGGCAAGTGTTTCGCTCTCAAGACCATTGGCAAATATCCTGTCGAGAAAGACCTCGACGATGGCCGCAAATCGGTTAACGGTTTCAACAGGAGGGATGAGAATGGCTTCCGTTTCAAGAAACCCGGAAAGATCAAAGTTTTTTATACCTGTTGTGCCATTTTCATAAGCAAACATCCCATTTAAGTCATAGAGATATTTCCAGTAAAAATAGAGGAAGGGAGCATACCCGGCAAGTGGTTTGACTGCCCTGCAGAAATTGGTGCAAACCATGCCGCGGTCATAGCGGTCAAGCAGCGATTGCGTCATCAGCGCACAGCGTCCCGTTGACTGGGTTGGGCTGCCGCCGGAGATTTCAACCACAATATCGCCTGCCGCCAACTGCCGGGCGGCATAGTTTTTAGGAAGAATATGGCGAATGGGCATTCTGCCTTTGTTTCCTGCGTTGACGTCAGGAATATCCGCACCCCGGATGCAATAGACCGCCTGGCTATGGTTACCTGTTGGCATATCTTTACCCCAGTCGCCTCCTAATGTTGTGGAAACGACATCACTGAATGTGCCTTCATTCCAATGGTCTGGCGCAACACCACCCCACGGCTCGAAATCGATGAACCAGCTTTTAAAAATGGCATGTGCCATCTGCTCTAAATGATGATTTAACGCCGTGTGTGTTACCGGTAACAGGCCATCGCCATTTTTATATGGGAGGGCAGTGGAAGTCTTTCGGGATGTTTTTTCTATTATCGGGGGCGTTTGGGGGAATGAAGCACCGGCACAGTATTTCCCATACTATTTGTCGGATATGGTGCTTGTTTGCTGACCATTGATATATAACGATTTATTTCCTGATGGATACGTCCTGCTTCAAACTTTTGAGCTCTCTGCAGAAAGAAAAAAAACCTGCTATATTAACAGTACAGGTTTATTTACGCAAGGTTAATTTCTTGACTTTTGTCAAATTTTTTAAAAATTGTTTGCGTGGTGTGAAAAAAGTGCGCTATAATTCTTTCATACCATCATGGTGTTTTTGAAAACAACGTTGGAGCACATAAGCCATACGTCTGTTTGCAGTCTGACCAATACCCCGGGCAGATTTTCAACTAGCACTCAAACAAGAAAATAACCTTGTGTTTTAGAAAACTTTGTTGCGAGCACATCAATCGCGACGTTATGTTCAATACCAATGAACAGGTTTTCAGTAAATACACAAATTAACTGTGTCCTTTTTGAAAACGTTGTTGTGCTCACATCAATCGCAACATAGCGCTTTATACACGGAGCAATTTTTCAAAATACATACACTTTAAAAGGTGAAGAAAATGAGAAATCCACGTTTAGCAGAATCAGCTGCAACTTCTATCGCGCTTGACCCATGGCGCAGTTTTAAAGGCCAGGAATGGCGTGAACATGTTGCGACCCGTGATTTTATCGCGTTGAATCGCACCGAATATACCGGCAAGGAAGACTTCCTCGTTGGCCCGACCGAGCGTACCAAGAAAGTATGGGCAGCTGTCCAGAAGCTGCAAAAGGCTGAGCGCGAAAACGGTGGTGTCCTCTCCGTTTCTTCTGATATCGGTTCTTCCATCCTTTCGCATGGCCCTGGCTATATCGACAAGGAAAATGAAATTTGCGTTGGCTTGCAGACAGATGAGCCTTTGAAGCGCGGCATCTATCCAAATGGCGGTCTTCGCATGGTTGAAATGGGCCTGGAAGAGATGAACTTCCCGCCGGTAAGCGACGAGATCAAGAACATCTATACGCACTATCGCAAAACCCACAATCAGGGCGTTTTTGATGCCTATGATCCAGAAATCGTAGCCTGCCGCCGCAGCGGTGTTGTTACCGGTTTGCCTGATGCGTATGGCCGTGGCCGTATTATTGGCGACTATCGTCGTGTTGCGCTTTACGGCACCGATTTCCTGATCGCTGACAAGCGTCGTGAAAGAGCGGAAAGCGACGGCAAGCCGTTCTCCGAAGACATTATCCGTATTCGTGAAGAGCTGTCCGAGCAGATCCGTGCGCTGCAAGAACTGACGAAGATGGCTGAGTCCTATGGCTTTGATATCTCCAAGCCGGCAGCGACCGCGCTTGAGGCTGCCCAGTGGACCTATTTCGGTTTCATTGGTTCTGCAAAAGAAGCCAATGGCGCTGCTACCGGTATTGGCCGTATCACGACTTTCCTGGACATCTATATCCAGCGCGACCTGGACGAAGGCCGCATCACTGAATCCGAAGCACAGGAAATCATTGACCAGCTCGTTATCAAGTGCCGTATCCTGCGCTACCTGCGCACGAAGGATTACGATTCGCTCTTTTCCGGCGATCCAACCTGGGTAACGATTGCGTTTGCCGGCATGAGTCTTGATGGCCGTTCCATGGTCACCAAAACCGACTTCCGCCTGCTGCATACCTTGACCAACCTGGGCACTTCCCCAGAGCCAAACCTCACGGTTCTCTGGTCTGACAAGCTGCCGGAAGGCTTCAAGCACTATGCAACGAAAATGTCTATCCAGACTTCGGCCATTCAGTTCGAAAATGACGAACTGCTGCGCAATGCCTGGGGTGACGACTGCTGTATCGGCTGCTGCGTTTCCCCGCAGGCTCAAGGTAAGCAGATGCAGTACTTCGGTGCCCGCGCTAACCTGGCGAAAGCCC
The DNA here is from genome assembly GCA_031556215.1 of Oxalobacter sp. Classification (GTDB taxonomy): domain Bacteria; phylum Pseudomonadota; class Gammaproteobacteria; order Burkholderiales; family Burkholderiaceae_D; genus Oxalobacter. The sequence continues at coordinate 13,243 of JAVBTJ010000074.1, read as the reverse complement.
TGTTGTACGCGATCAACGGCGGTGTTGACGAATTGTCCGGCGAGAAAGTTGCCCAGGGTTTTGAGCCAATCACCAGCGAATACCTCGACTATGACGAAGTTGTCGAGAAGTTTGACAAGCTGGAAACCTGGCTGTGCGAAACCTATGTCCGTGCGATGAATGCGATTCACTACATGCACGACAAGTATGCTTACGAGCGTTTGATGATGGCTTTCCATGACCGCGACGTTCTCCGTACGATGGCATTCGGCCTGGCCGGTGTTTCCATCGTTGCTGACAGCCTTTCCGCGATCAAGTATGCCAAGGTCAAGCCGATCCGTAATGAGCAGGGTATCGCCATCGATTTTGAAGTCGAGGGTGAGTTCCCGACATTCGGCAACAACGATGACCGTGTTGACCTGATGGCAGCAAAATTGTCCGAAAGCTTCATGAACAAACTGCGTTCACAGGCAATTTATCGCAATGCGGTTCCGACACAGTCGAGTTTGACGATTACCAGTAACGTTGTTTATGGTGCAAGAACCGGTAATACGCCTTGCGGTCGTAAGAAAGGTGAGCCATTCCCTCCGGGAGCAAACCCGGTCAGCGGACGTGATACCAAAGGCTTTATTGCTGCTGGTGCCTCACTTGCCAAGCTGCCGTATGCACACAACCAGGATGGTATTTCCTGGACGGCTAACTTGACCCAGCAGGCTTTGGGCAAGCAGCCACAGGAACAGGTTGTCAACCTGTCCAACTGCCTCGACGGGTTCTGCTCGGCAGGCGGCTACCATATCAACGTTAACGTTCTTGACCGTGATATGTTGATCGACGCAATGGAAAATCCGACAAAGTATCCGGAACTCACCATCCGTGTCAGTGGTTACGCTGTCAACTTCACCCGTCTGACCCGTGAGCAACAACTTGATGTCATTAACCGCACCTTCCACAAGGTCGCATAACAGTGACTACTGAAGAAACCCTCCCGCCACAAGCGGGAGGGAATCTAGGTGGATACGTCCACTCTACCGAACCTAGCGCGGCAGTCGATGGGCCAGGCATGCGTTTTGCCTTGTTTGTCTCCGGCTGCCAGATGCGCTGTCTTTATTGCCATAATCCCGATACCTGGAAACGCGAAAGCGGAACATGGCGTTCTGTCGATGATGTCGTTGCCGAAATCGGCCGATATGCTCCCTTCCTGAAATTTGCCGGTGGCCTGACCATCAGTGGTGGTGAACCGCTGGTTCAGGCAGAGTTTGTCCACGAAATCATGCGTCGTTGCAAGGAAGAGTACGGCTTGCATACCGCGCTGGATACCAACGGCCTGTTAGCCAAAAATTTTTCGGATGAATGGTTTGATGTGGTTGACATGGTTCTTCTGGATATCAAGCAGATGGATCCGGAAAAACACAAAAGACTTACTGCCACGCCACTGACGCAGGTACTGGAATTTGCCAGGCGCCTTGAACGCATGGGTAAACCGGCCTGGATTCGCTATGTCCTGGTTCCCGGATATACCGATGCCCCGGAAGATGTGGAAAAGCTGGCTGAATTTGTTTCCCGCCTGAAAAATATCGAGCGCGTTGAAATTTTGCCATTCCACAAGATGGGTGAATACAAATGGCAGGAATTGGGTCTGAAGTACGAATTGACCGATACGCTTGCGCCTTCCATGGAAACCATTGAGCGCGTCAAGCGCCAGCTTGAAGCATACGGGCTGAACGTCGTCGTATAGGGGCGCTGATAAACGGGCTTCCTTCCTGCCGTGATCAGGAATGTCGTAAAAGCACTTTCTTGCGGGCAAAAAGCTGATAAGCTTGCCGATATGAAATTTTTGGCCACACCAGGGAAAAATCCGGTAGCATTGCCACATATTCAAAATCGGAAGAAACCGGCCTGATATTTTCCTACCATTTTACGAGTCATGACATGAAGAAAATCCTGCTGGTTTGCATGAGCCTTTTGTTTTCTGTTTCCGTATGCGCAGAAGAGCTTGAGGCAGCGCTTGAATCCTACAAAAAAGGCGAGTACACGGAAGCCATGGAATATTTCAGCCGACCGGAAAACCAGAATAATCAGGAGGTTCAAAATAATCTGGGCAACATGTACCTGAAAGGGCTGGGAGTTGAAAAGGACTGCCAGCAGGCGGTAGCCTGGTACAAGAAGGCGGCAACGCAAAAATATGCAATAGCGGAATTTTCCCTGGCTGAGCAGTACCGGAGGGGGGAGTGCCTTGACAAGGATATCGATACTGCCATTTCCTGGTATAAAAAGTCGGGCAGCCACGGTTATTTGCCCGGCTATACGCAAATCGGGGATATCTATGCCACAGGCGATAACGTTGTCCGGGACAGGCGCGAGGCTGCGCGCTGGTTTCAGAAGGCGGCAGACAAGGGCGAGCCTGTCGCCCAATGCCATCTGGGTACCCTTTTTATGAAGGGAATCGGCGTCAGGGGAAACTATGAGAAAGCCCGCCAGTTATTTGAAAAAGGGGCGGAACAGAAAGATGTCTGTTCCATCTCGAATCTGGCAGTGATTTATGGCGAGGGGCTGGGCGTGCCGGAAGATATTGAAAAAAGCCTGATCCTTACCAGGGAAGCGGCAGAAATGGGCAGCCCGACTGCGCAGTATAATCTGGCACGATCCTATGAACTGGGTGATGGCGTGCCGCAAAGCGCCAAAGATGCGTTTAACTGGTACCAGCGAGCCGCAGAAAACGGCAGTATCCGCTCTATGGAACGGATGTCCGAGATTTATATCTTTGGGCAGATGGGGCAGAAAAAAAGTCAGGAAAAAGGCCGGCAGTGGCAGAAAAAAGCGGATACGACCCGGGAGTTGCGGGGTATTCCCAAGCCCAGTATTGCAAGCCGGGGTGTCAGCCGTATGCTGGAAGAGTAAGGGCGATTTCTCTTTTTGAAGACAATCGAACAGGCATTAAAAAGCCGCCTGAATTGATATGCCCCCCAAAAGTTGGACATTAGTCTGACAATTGAGGGGCATATTTTTATGAGCAAATACGATTTAGATTTCAAGCTATCAGTCATCAAACACTACCAGTCGGGGATTGAGGGTTTCAATGCGACGGCCCGAAGATTTGATATTCCCACAACTTGTGTTCGGGAGTGGTTTTCAGCTTATGAACATAATGGACTTGAAGGTCTGACACATCGTCCCGGCCGCTATCCAGCCGAATTCAAAAAATTGGTTATTCAACACAAGCAGCAAAAACATCTTTCCATTCGAGAAACTGCGGCGTTATTTAACATACCGTCTTTTTCCATGATCCGTGCTTGGGAAAAGCGATATGATGAGGGAGGAATCCACTCTCTGACAGACAACCGAGGCCGAAAGAAACGCATGTCCAAGCCACCGAGACCACCCGCATCCAAACCATTGGAAGAAATGAGCCAGGAAGAAATGCTGGCGGAACTGGAGTATCTTCGTGCGGAGAATGCCTACCTAAAAAAGTTGAGCGCCTTAATTCAACAGAAAGAAGCATCAGCGTCAAAGAAAAGGCGCGATTCATCTGTGAATTAAGGCAACACCATTCTCTTTGCCGCTTACTCGAAATAGCGGGTATGGCCCGAAGTACCTTTTACTATCAATGCAAGGCATTGGCGCATCCTGACAAACATGCCGAAGCCAAAGAGAAGATCACCTCTCTTTTTACCCAGCACAAAGGGCGTTATGGTTATCGCCGTATCACGCTGGGGCTTCGTCAGGCTGGTTGCTCACTCAATCATAAAACCGTTTATCGGTTGATGAGATCGTTACAGCTTAAATCCGTTATCCGGATTAAAAAATATCGCTCTTACAGGGGCGCACTGGGTAAAGTCAGCCCCAACCTTTTGCAACGACAGTTTGCGGCACAAAAGCCCAATGAGAAATGGGTAACGGATGTGACCGAATTCAATGTCTCGGGAGAGAAGCTTTACCTGTCGCCGATACTGGATTTATACAATGGCGAGATCGTGGCGCATCACACATCCAGGCGCCCGCGCTTTGAGATGGTTGCCAACATGCTGGACAAAGCTTTTTTACGCCTGAATAACACCGATCAACCTGTCTTGCACTCTGACCAAGGCTGGCAATACCAGATGCCCGTATATCAAAAGTGGCTGCGCGAAAAGAATATCGTGCCAAGTATGTCGAGAAAAGGAAATTGTCTGGACAATGCACCAATGGAAAGCTTCTTTGGCACGCTGAAATCAGAATGCTTTTACCTGCAAATTCAGCTCTGTTGAGCAGTTACAGGAGGCGATTGATGAATACATCCATTACTACAACCACAGCAGAATCAAGTTAAAATTAAAAGGACTGAGTCCCGTAAATTACCGAACTCAGTCCTCTTCTTCAACTTAACCACACCGTCCAACTTTTGGGGTTCACTTCAACCTATGACATGCGGTTTTTTTCTTGTGTGATGCGGTTTTCAGGATCGTTCAGGCGCGAAAGCAGGCGGAAAGCGTTTGTCCGGTGATCCTGTTGCCCTTCATATCAAACGCGCGGCAGCCGTTGGCGCTGACTTCGTCAATCAGCATCAGCTTGCCGGTTTCGGCATCTTTGCCCCATTCGATCTTGATGTCCCACAGGTCAAGTCCCTTCTGCTGGTAAAAGTCGCGCAGGAGTGACATGGTTTTTGTGTTTAACGCGACCAGTTCATCCAGTTGCGCCTTTGTGAGCATGTTCAGTGCAATGAGCGAATCCGGCACGATCATGGGGTCGCCGCCTTCATCATCCTTGATCGTGATTTCATGCACAGGAACCGGCAGTACCATGCCTTCCGATACGCCCGGCACATTGTGATAGCGGCGGACAAAACTGCCGGTACCTCTCCAGCGGCAGACCCATTCCAGACCCGGCGTGAAAGTGACCGCTTTACGGGCAACCATGGTGAGCTTGTCGAGATCGTAGGAAACCATGTGGGTCGGAATCCCGTTTTGGGCAAGATAGTCAAAGATCGCTGTTGTCATGGACAGGCAGGCAAAGCCTTGGCCGTCCAGCAGGGATTCGGAAACATTGTTTCCGCCCGGATCAATCTCTCCCGCATCGTTCAAGGTAACCCTGTCGGTGAATCGAAGTTCGATAGTATGGTCGCCGTGGCTGTAGACGTCTTTGGTTTTTCCCCGGTGCAAGAGAGACATGATTTTGATTCCTTTTTTAACTGATACGATGACAGCAATGGAAATGCCTGCTGCGCGAAGGAGCTATTTTATGCCGACTTGCCTGATTTGAAAACAGTTTTTCAGGAAGGCGGCAGGCTGTTGTATTTATCCAGGAGAACATCAGCGGCCTGCGACGGCGGTATTTTCCGGTTGTAGCAGTCAAGCAGGATCTTCCCCGATTCGGTGGGGGATATCTTTCCGAGAAGCTGGTCGGATGGCATCCCCTTTTCCCCCAGTGACGCCATGACAGCCCGAAAATAGCCCTGTTTCTGCGTCCGGTTTCGATTGATGTAGAAGTAAAGGGCGATCAGGACTGCCAGTATGACCCAGAAAGTGGTACCCATCCTTATATTTGCTCAGTGGCGGTTACGCCGGAGAAGGAATAAAAGACGGTAGTGCCTTTGGTGAAGTACAGCACTTCAAATACACCGTCATTGACAGAATACATCTCCTTCAGAAACGGGCTGTTTTCCAGCACGGCGGCTTTTGCCGCTTCGCTGCCGTCAACGGCAATTTCGCCTGTCAGCCTGATCCATTCATTGCCTATCACAGCCGATATCTCGACTTTGGGATTGTTTTTCATCTGCACGAAGCAGGCTTTGTTATTGGAAGTGCAGATATAGAGCCTGTCCTGATATGCTGTTGCCACGCCAAAAGGACGCACGCGGGGCTGGTCGCCATCCATCGTGGCGATATAGAAGGTACCGGCTTTTTTGAGAAAATCGAGGGTTTTTTTCATGGCAGAGATTCCAGTCAGATGAACACAATTTTTCAATGATAACGGTTAAATGGCATTTCATGGCGCGTTTGCATTCCTGTGAGTGCTGGATTAGGATAAAACCATTCACTCTGAAAGGGGAAAGCCATGCCCTCACTCAATACGAAACTCACCCGCGAAGCCTGCTATATCGGCGGGAAATGGGTTACCACTGCAAAAACCACCCCCATCACCAATCCTGCGACAGGAGAGATACTGGGGCATGTGCCGGACTGCGGCAGAAAAGAGGCCGCAGAAGCGATTTATGCCGCTAACGCAGCATGGGGCGCGTGGCGCAGTATGCCCTCTGTTGAGCGCGCCAATATCCTTAACCGCTGGGCCAGCCTGATTCTCGAAAATGAAGATGCGCTGGCCCGTATCCTGACGATGGAGCAGGGCAAGCCGCTGGCAGAAGCCAAAGGGGAAATCGCCATAGGCGCAAGCTATATCCGCTGGAACGCCGAAGAGGGAAGACGCGCCTACGGTGAAACCATCCCGACAGGGATGAAAGGCAAGCGTACCATCACCATTCGCCAGCCTATCGGCGTGGCGGTGGCGATCACGCCGTGGAATTTCCCCCATTCCATGATTACCCGCAAGGTGGCGCCTGCACTGGCTGCTGGCTGCTCCATCGTGATAAAGCCATCCCCGGAGACGCCTTTTTCCGCGATTGCGCTGGCGGTGCTGGCAGAAAAAGCCGGTATGCCGCCGGGCGTATTCAGTGTCATTACCGGCAACGCGCAGGAAATCGGCTCGGAATTCACGCAAAACCGGACAGTGCGCGCTTTGAGTTTTACCGGCTCTACCGCCGTGGGCAAGATGCTCATGCGTGAATGTGCCGACACCCTGAAAAAAGTCTCACTGGAACTGGGCGGCAATGCGCCCTTCATCGTGTTTGACGATGCGGATATCCAGGAAGCCGCAAGGGGGGCGCTGATCTGCAAATTCCGCAACGCAGGCCAGACCTGTATCTGTGCAAACCGTATCCTCGTGCAGAACGGTATCCATGACGCTTTCATGCAGGAATTCACAAGGCAGGTGAAAGCCCTGGTCGTCGGCAACGGGCTGGAAAGCTGCGTTACCTTGGGGCCGCTGATCCGGGGTGATGCGCTTGACCACATGAAAGTGCTGATGGAAGATGCCCTTGCCAAAGGGGCGAAAGTGGTATGCGGCGGCAAGCCGCACAGTCTTGGCCGTACCTTCTTTGAGCCGACCATCCTGACCGGAGTTACAACGGACATGCGGGTTTTTACTGAAGAAATATTCGGGCCGATAGCGCCTGTTATCCGTTTTGGCACAGAGGCAGATGCTGTCAGGCTGGCCAATGACACGGCGTATGGTCTGGCTGGCTATCTCTACAGCCGCGACATCGGGCGCATCTGGCGCGTTGCCGAGGCGCTGGAATTCGGTATGGTGGGGATCAACGATACCACGCTGGGCATCAGCGAAGCCCCCTTTGGCGGCGTGAAGGAAAGCGGCCAGGGCAGGGAAGGCGGTCGCTACGGTATTGACGAGTTTTCCGAAGTTAAATACCTGCTGCTGGGCGGGCTGGACAAATAAGAGGCTGAGCAAGAGGGGAAAAGCGATTGATGGTATAATAGACCTATTGCAATGCATCTTTGGGGGCGATTTGGATTCGACAGGGGTAGCAAAGCAGAACAGGGCATATCGAGTACTGGTTACCTCGTAAATCTATCCAGAAAAAAATAACTGCTAACGATAATAGTTACGCATTAGCCGCTTAAACCCGGCTATCCCTGCACCGTCTTGTTCCTGGGGCGGGCCTTCGGGCAGCAGGGTCATATACAGGAAACCGCTTTAGTCCGGGTTACTTGGACTGGGGTTAAACTTAAGGTGACTCGTCTGATCGTAGCGTGTGCGTCCGCGACGAAAGGATTAAATCAAATGGCAGCACTAAGTATGTAGAACTGTCTGTAGAGGATTTCTGGACGCGGGTTCGAAACCCGCCGCCTCCACCACCGAATACATCCGAAGAGATTCGGAAAAGTACAAAAATCCGTATAAAACATCGTGTTTATGCGGATTTTTTATTTTATAGCGTTCGAAGCCATCTGTTTACATCCGACTATTATAGGTACCAATGGCGGCGGATTACCTGGATGATCTGAAGGCCGGAGCGAGGGTAATACCGTTTCAGGCCAGAAGCTGAAATATGGCAGCCGCAAACTCAGGCAGCAACCGTCAGCTTCATGCCAAGGGCATTAACAATCTTGTTGATCGTATCGAAACGCGGGTTTCCACCATCGGAAAGTGATTTGTATAAGCTGGCACGAGTAACGCCAGCATCACGTGCAATATCCGTCATCCCCCGTGCACGGGCGGCAATGCCGAGCGCATGAATAAAATCAGAAGAATCGCCGGTTTCCGCAACCTCTTTCAGGAAATCAACAACACTTTCTTCAGTATCAAGATACTCGGCAATATCGAAGCGAGAAGTTTTTACAGACATGGCTCAATCCTCCAATTTGCCCAAAATCAATTTGGCACTTTCAATATCCCTTTGCTGACTGGATTTGTTACCTCCGGCCAGCAATAGGACAATCTGCTGATTGCGAACGGTGTAGTACACCCTGATTCCGCCACCAAAGAAACAACGTAATTCAAATAAACTATCATCTATCTGCTTGTTATCGCCAAAATGGCCGTTTTCAGCAAGTGCAAAACGGGCAAGCAGCCGTCTTTTCGTTCCAATATCTCTTACACCGGAAAACCACTTGTCGAAAACATCCGTTGTTTCCAATATATATTTCATATGGAAATTGTATCTTGTGGGAGACAGCGAGTCAAACGGCATGTCAGTGAGCATAGGCACCCATGCTCGAAAGTACCGACCATTTTCGCGGTGCTACGAAAATGGTCAACAGAGTTATCCAGCGATTTGAAGTGACCCCCAAAAGTTGGACGGTTAAAAGTGCCTAAGTTCCGTTGAATTGATTCCTGAATTTTACAGGACTCAGGCGGCGATCTTCAGCGTGAGTTCCGGGTGTTTTCCAACTCGACAGGCCAAGGTAATCAGCATATCCAGACTGAATTTCTCCCATTTTTCGCGCATCAGATCAGAAACCCGGGATTGGCCAATGCCAAGATGTTTCGCGGCCTCGGTCTGCGTCCATTCACGTGCGTTGATGGTTTCTCGCAAGTCTGCCATGAGTTGCGCACGCATGGAGAGAAGCACTGCTTCTTCAGGTGGGAAGCCAAGATCGGCAAATACGTTGCCGCAAGAAGTTGTGATGGGTTCTTTCATGTATTCGGTAGCCGACGGTTCATGGTCTTTTTGTGTCGGCATTAATCAACTCCTTTTTCTTTTTTTAGGGTTACCTGGAAGGCTTCACACGGTTTGTTACTTTCCGCTCTTCGTTCTATTGTCCATTTTACAAAGCATCTGGCAATTCTCAGGCACTGTTTTGCCGCCTTTGCTCCATGGGAGGATGTGGTCGGCTTCCATTTCTCCAATAGCGTAATGCTTGTTGCAAGTTGAGCAAATGCCCTTCTGTCGCTCGTAGGCTTCGCGCTTCATGTTATCAGTAAAAACACGGATGGAAAGCGCTCGTTCGCTACCGCTCAAAACATAGTCGTAAATGCCGGGTTTTTTCGTTACGTCTTCATCTTGCATCAAGCGTGTAATGTCGGTTTCAAGTTTTGTAGTATCCAGTTTCTGTTTCCCGAACTTGTTGTAGAGCGGCCCCCACGCTATGCCTTTCATTTCCTTGCGATATGTTGTGAATGTGAGGTTCACCCAATTCATAACGTTCTGGAAATACGTCCACAGTTCGTTGGCGTTTTGATCGTGTTGCGTACAGTGTGAATGACTTCGTTACGCTGTTTTTCTTTGTAAATAAATTCACGCTGGTAAGCCGGGCGAATATTCAAATGGCCACCATAGCCGCGTATACCCTCTTCGGCTTTGTCTTCGTAGCCATCGACTAATTCGGATACCTTTATGTTTTTTAGTTTAATTTCCATATTAGTGGGATTGAACGTGGTGTCAGAAATCCCTCTCTTGAAGTAATGGAAAATCTTGCCAATGGATTTAATCTCTCATTGAGTAAACTGATGGGAGACTTATAATTTATGCAATTATTTGTGTGGGCGTATGCAGGGTATCATCAGGTCAATCGAAAAAAGATAGAAAACTAAGGCGTACGATTCATGCGCTTCCAGCGTGTTCCTGGGTAGTTACCACTGATCGGAGATGTCCGGTAAAGTACAAAAAACCGTATAAAACATTGGGTTTATGCGGGTTTTTTATTTGATTATGTGTCGTTGTTTGAATCTGATCTGACTTTTTCTTTACCAACCGGGCGGTCTCAGTCCGGGTTTTGTTTTGCCGTCACCGCTTTTAAGGCCTCATCTTCCGTTGTGTAGAAGACGCCTTGCTCAATTTCTCCCACCGCATTGACAAAGGTAAATTTGCTCCGATCTATGAAGCTGCCAAGCTCAAGGATATTCGCCTTCGCAAGATTTCTGGAGGTGCCTATTGTTCCAACAAGTTCGCCTTTGGCTGTGCGCAATACAAGCAAGCCCGTTTCTTCATCCCTTACGGATTGCAGCTTTTCGCTCCCCACCATATACCTCCTCATTTGTCTGCGATATTTTCACCTTGATACTCTACGTCAAACATAGATTTTTCATCGTCAAAGAGGGCAGGATACCTGTTTCCCGCCGTATGGTCATCACGTTTTCGCAAAACCGGATGGCTGTTTGTTGACTTTGCAAAAATCAAATGTCATCGGATTTTATTCTGATCCAAAAAACTGTTTTTCCCTCTTCAAATAATATGCATAAACAATCTATAATCGCTATATGCAAGGTATGCGGTTGACTGGTTCGGGTTGGCTTTTCTGACGTGCCTTGAAACAAAAGAAAAACAGTGCAATGCCGGGTTCCATGCAAGATGGGATTCGGTAAAAAATTTACTAAAAGAAAATAAAAATGGCGACTTCAGGCATGCGAGGCGGCAATGTGGTCGGCACCATAAAGGGTGTCAAAGGCATGGTGACCGCAGTAAACGCCGATGGTGTTGTCCGAACGCTCAAGGTGGGAGACAAGGTCTTTGCCGGAGAGCATATCAAGGCTGCCGATGGTGCCACCGCGCATATTGAGTTTTCCAAAGGCGGATTTGCCACGCTGGGCGCTGGACAGTCCCTGCCGCTGGATGGCGTTGTGCTTGGCTATGCCGCCGAAGCTGCCCGGATGCATGCCGAACAAATCCAGGCGTGGGCCGAAGATGCGGAAGCGATTGCCCGGGGCGAAGAGCCGACGAATCAGCACGGCATAGCGGCAAGCCGTTCTGGAACGGGCAGCCAGCAGGCCACCAGGGAAGGCGGCGGTTTTGTGGATGTGCCGCAGCTTGCGCCAGAGGGCAAATTGACGCCAGGGCATGAAACAGGCACCTTTGGCATGCCGGTTCAACAGACCCAGGAATATAACGGGTTTGAGAACATTGTGCACTCGGGCGACAATTTTGATTTTTATCTTCGTCCCGTCCTGGGGTATGCCTACGAAGATGCGCAACCGTACCGCTATCGGGCTGATGGCTTATCGCTTGGGCTTGGCGACCGCAGCCAGAATTTTGCGCAGATTCTTTTCGGTTTTACCGCACGCAATGCGATAGTGGTAGACAATATCCACCTGAGCGGCTTTCCTCCGGGCAGCAAGGTCTATGTTGGCCCCCCGAACGACCCGGGAGCCGTGGCGCAAACGGCCAATCCGGATGGTTCCTATGACTTTACGCACAGCGACTTCACCGATGCCGGCGTTTTTGTCGTTCCTCCCGCCAATGATGATACGGATATCAATTTCCATGCCCGCCTGGATCTGAGTGACGAGGGCGGCGGTTCTCCCCGTTCGCTTGAGGGGGACTTCACCATCGTCGTCGATGCTGTTGCAGACCGTCCGGAAGAGGTGAAGGGAAATGGCCAGCTCACCACCCTTGGCGGTATGCTGGAAATTGACACCACGGATATCAGGGAAACGCTCGTTGACGGCTGGGCAAAGACAGCCATCGAAAAAAACGCCAGTAATGTCAAGGATGGCAGCGTGAAAGCCACTGGCAAGGTGCATGCCGAAGCTGTTTTTTACGATACCGTGGATGATTCGGAAACGCATACGTTGTATGTCGAAAAACCGGTGGCAGGCAAGCTGGGCTATGCGGATGTTGTTACCGGCAATTTCATCGAGTTTTCTACGGTTATCGGCCCGGATGGCAAGACTTACTATCAGATTCCGCAAAACCTGATGAAATGGACTGATCAGGGTGTCGCCGAGCCGGGCAGCGCAAAAGCCAGTGCGGATTTCCTGTATCAGGCAGATAGTGGCCTGGCTAAAGACATCAACCTGGATCTGAAAGTGCTTGCAAAGGCCGAGGAGCATCCAACCGATCAGGATGGTGACACCGGCAACAATACGGCCTGGAATGATTCCGCCCTGAATGGGGATAATGTCAGGTTTACCATTGATTCTGTTGATTCCATCCTGACGGTCAAGGCTGGCTGGGCTTACGAGGATAATGCCCCGGGCAAGCATACGACAGGAGCCTATACGCCAGATTATGATGGCATGTCAGACCCGGCAGATGGCATGGCTGCCAGCCAGAAAACCGGCGTATATAGCGATTCCACCGCCGGTGCGGGTACAGGTGGCGCGCCGATCACGCTGGAAATTTCCGGCAGCGCCAATGGCAAGACGGAAAACATCACCAAAGTGGAATTCACCTTTGACAAGGCGGGTGTTTTGCAGGCAGATGGCACTGTGCTTGTTGCAGGTTCCAATGTAGTCAACGTTGGCAACAACACTTACGACATTGAACTCGGTGCCAACAACAAGGTGACGATCACCCTGACATCAGGCAATGCGTGGATCAATCTGAATGACTTCAAACTGGTTTTCAAGCCAGCAGATGTCAAAAGCGATGTGGATGTCGGTTTTACCTACAAAGTCACCGTCGAGGCCGACAGTGGTGTCGGTGCTGTGTATACAGGCCACAGTACCATCGTCGTTGACGCCGTAGCTGACCTCGCAACCGATGTGGATTTCAAGGTTTCGTCTTCGGCCATTAACGGCGAAACGATTTTCCTCAAGACAGAAGTCACCTTCAATGATCTCGCTTTGGGCGAGCGCAAGTATGTGGTGCTCAATATCTGCAATGCGCTTGATAAAGGCTGGTCTGTTGACAGCGGTGTTGACGTGATGAGCAGGACAGAGCTTAACGCGCTCTTCAAGACGCAAAGCGGCGCCAGTGATGCCGTGATTAACGCTATCCAGTTACCGCTTGTGGGAAGCAATGCGGGCAATGAACAATATGTCCTGCTGGAAGTGTTCC
>JAVBTJ010000023.1:0-10497 GCA_031556215.1 Oxalobacter sp. | reverse complement strand
CATGCGACAACAAGCGCCTTGCAATCATAGCCAAACAGGCAATGCGCGATTTCCATTGAACGCCGGATGACCCATTCCTCCGGCTTTTCACCATAGGGCGCAAAACCCGAATCCGCAAAATAGCGCAGGCTTTCATCCGGAAGCTGTTCACGGATATGGCGCAGCACGGACAATCCGCCAATACCGGAATCAAAAATGCCAATAGGACGCTCGGAGTGGTTCACAGTGTTTTCAGGTTAATGACCGTTTACCGGAATCTTTCCCTTTTTCAGGTTGACAATGTACTCGTGCCATTCCTTCGGACCCGTCTCATGCACAGAAACCCCGGTCGAATCGACAGCCACCGTAACCGGCATATCAACCACGTCAAATTCATATATCGCTTCCATGCCCAGGTCATCAAACCCGGCTACACGGGATTTTTTCACCGCCTGCGAAACAAGATAGGCCGCGCCGCCCACCGCCATCAGGTAGGCCGAACGATGCCTTTTGATTGATTCAACCGTTTCAGGGCCGCGCTCGCCCTTGCCGATCATCGCAATCAGCCCGGTCTTTTGCAGCATCGTATCCGTAAACTTGTCCATGCGGGTTGCCGTGGTCGGGCCAGCCGGGCCCACCGCCTCGTCGCGCACCGGGTCTACCGGCCCGACATAGTAAATCACCCGGTTCGTAAAATCGACCGGCAGCTTTTCCCCCTTTGCCAGCATATCCTGTATCCGTTTATGCGCGGCATCACGTCCCGTGAGCATCTTGCCGTTCAAAAGCAAAGTCTGCCCTGGCTTCCAGGAGGCCACTTCCTCCCTTGTCAGCGTATCCAGGTTTACCCGGAGCGATTTTTCCGTATCCGGCTGCCACTTCACATCGGGCCAGTCGGAAAGGGCTGGAGGCGTCAGATAAACCGGCCCGGAGCCATCCAGCACAAAATGGGCATGGCGGGTTGCCGCGCAGTTCGGGATAATCGAAACCGGCTTTGACGCCGCATGAGTCGGGTACATATGGATTTTCACATCCAGCACCGTTGCCAGCCCCCCCAGGCCCTGCGCGCCGATACCCAGTGCATTGATCTTGTCATACAGCTCGATCCGCAATTCCTCAAGCTTGTTTTGTGCACCTCGCTGCCGCAGTTCAAACATATCAATATCGTCCATCAGGGACTCTTTCGCCATCAGAACCGCCTTTTCAGCCGTGCCGCCGATACCGATACCCAAAATACCCGGAGGGCACCAGCCCGCGCCCATATCCGCCACCTTCTCCAGCACGCAGTCCACCACCGAATCAGAAGGATTCAGCATCACAAGCGCAGCCTTGTTTTCCGAGCCGCCCCCCTTGGCGGCTACCTGTACATCCACCGTATTGCCCGGCACCACTTCCATGAAAATAACGGCCGGCGTATTGTCCCGCGTATTCTTGCGTTCAAACTGCGGATCCGCAACAACAGAAGCCCGCAGCTTGTTTTCCGGCAGGTTATAGGCGCGCCTTACCCCCTCATTGACCGCATCCGCAATCGAACCCGAAAAACCCTCCCAGCGGACATCCATGCCGATTTTCAGAAAAACATCCACAATCCCCGTATCCTGGCAGAGAGGGCGTTTCCCTTCGGCGCACATGCGCGAATTCATCAGGATCTGAAGAATCGCATCCTTTGCCGCAGGGCTTTTTTCCGCTTCATATGCCCGTGCCAGTTGCCGGAGATAATCCTGGGGGTGGTAATAACTGATGTACTGCAGCGCCGCTGCGATGGATTCGATAAGATCGTCTTGCTTGATAATGGTCATACCGGCTTTATAGTCCTGTCAAAAGAGAAGAAGAGTCGTTGTTTCGCATACAACCAGTCTATTTTAATGCGTAATGCAAAAAGCCTGCCGGATTTTATCCGTGCCGGATATTCACGTGTAGACTGTGCATGGCACATGATAAATGAGACAAAAGGAAGCTGACAATGAATCGTTTTTTCGCAGGTGGGATAATCGTGCTGCTGATGGCGCTTCCAGGCTGTGTCAACCTCAATTCCCCGCCGTTTCAGGCTGGTGCTACCGAAAACGAAATAGAGGCGAAAATCGGCAAGCCGACCGCGCGTTATCCGGATGGCAACACCCTGCTTTTAGAGTATGCGCGGGGTTACTGGGGGCAGTACACGCACATGGCGAGGCTGGGGCCGGATGGTCGCCTTGTCTCGTGGGAACAGGTGCTGACCAGTGAAAAATTCGGCGAACTCGTTTTGGGCAAGTCAACCAAAGAGGACGTGCTGCTCAAGGTCGGCCAGCCCGGAGAATACACCGAAATCATGCTCCACCATTACAAAGTCTGGACATACCACTACAAACAGGATGGCGTATGGGATAGTGTCATGCACCTCATGTTTGACAAAAACGGTGTGCTCCAGAAAATGGAAAACGGCATCGACCTGATGTATAACGCCGGAGACTGACTCAATCAGCCGTTCTTTGTCAGAAAAATCCACCCAAAGTGTCGTAATTTTGACTCATTTGACCTTACAGGGTTTTGTTGGAAGACGGTTGAATATAAAATAACGGCTTGTTTTTGCAACACACGGTTTTACAGACCGCCTTTTTTATTTGTCAGGAAAAGAATTAATGAAGCCCTATTCCATTTTATTGTCTGTTGTTCTGGTTGTTTGCATCGGCCTGGTTTCCGCCTGCAAGCGCTCTGAAAACGCATCAGAAAAACCGGCAGACAAGCCGCAGCAGACAGCCGCCCAATCCGCAGCCGAACAGGTTACCCCGGAACAGCTTGCAGAACAGAAACTGGCTGTTTACGCAGATGCCTACAACGCGCTGATCGATGATGAAAAAGGTTTGCCTGCGGCATACCGGACATTGACAAAAAAAATAGGGAAAGCCAAGCCATCGGAAAGCCTTGCTTTTCCTGATGTCGAAGGACTGGAAGAGACATTAACCGCTTTACGGCAAAACCGGGCGCAGAAAACAGAAGGGCTGGCCGAACTGGATGCAGCCGCAGACGAATTGATTGCCGCAGGAGACAAACTGCTGGGGCATGAAAAAGAAATGGTTCCCTATTTCAAGGAAGGCGAATACAAATCCGACAAAATGGCCAAGGCAAAAGAACTTTTGCCGCGCCTTGAAGACGACTATGAAGCCGCCCTGTCCGCATTATCCAAACTGGGTGGGGAAGTCCTGAAAAACAAGCGCGCGTTTGCCGAAAAACGCATGGAGGCATTCAAAAAAGAAGGCGACATGGTTCGCTACAACACCGAAGAAATCCTCATGCTTTCAGAAGAATTGCTCGCGATTTTTGATGATCCCAAAGTTCCCTTCAACCGGAGCGAAGCCTTTACCAAAGGAAACGGCCTCATCACCCGGCTCGACAATGCCATTCGCGCCCAGCGCAAGGCAACAGACGACATGAGGTCAAAAGACGAAAGAGCCGCTGCATACTATGACGCCATCCGCAACAACGCGACCGGCATCATCGCTGACTACCGCGAAGTCCGCGACAGAAAATCATCGGCTGCTTTTAACAACATGCTGAAAAAATACGACAAAGCCGCGCAGGACTACAACAGCGCGCAGGTAAAGCCCGTCACAAATGACCAGCCTGTTCCTGCCACAGGAAAATGAAATATGCGTCACTTGTCCTGACAGCCGCATTTGCTGCCGTACTCGGTGTTACCGGGTGCGGTCAGTAAAAAACAGCCAACACCGACAACGGCATGGCAAAACGCGATAACTGCCGTTGACCACTACAGCGGGGAAGTTTGAGTCCTGGGCCTAATGCAGGCTATTCTCGCTTATTTCCTTTTCCCTGCGCTTGAGTTCCTGGCGGATCAGGTATTCAACCCGATTGATCTCAATGACAACCTCCTTGGTGAGTTGCAACAGGAAAAGGCCGCTTTCTCCATGACAGCCTTCCAGCAAATCCGACAGCACCCCTTCAGCCGCGTCGAGTTCATCGCGCGCGCGATTGAAATGCGTCAGAATCTGCAAGTGGTACAAAGGCATACAGGAATGCTCTTCAAAAGAGAAAGAAGGGTAATGCGCATTACGCATAATACACGATAAGACGCCAGAATGTGCATTATTCCTTTTCAGCTTTTCCTGTAACGGCGATGTTCCAGCATCGTACCGATGATCGTGATGTCCATGACATCCGAACGCAGGGAAGGGTAATCCTCATTCAACGGGATCAACTGAAAGACAGGATCGCCTGACGGCGTCACTTCACGGGGCCGGTATTTCCTGAACAGGGTTTCATGGCCGGTTTGGGCAAGAACAAAATCCCCGGGGGTGGGGGGCTGATCCGGGTCAATAATGACATGGTCATTTTCATGAAAATCCGGCAGCATGGAGCCATCCCCGATTTCCAGCGCAAAGGTATTTCCCGACATAGCCGTACTGGCGGATATCCAGCGCCGGGAATCCGAAGAAGCATACTCGCTTAAGCCCTGCCGCAGGGAGTGCGATTCCCCGATATGCTGCAAAACCGTTGTCTGGGAGTAGGAGACAAGAGGAATCGACTGCATGGCGACAGTACTCGCCTCGGCCGTACTGAAAAAATCGGCAACAGAACAGCCAAGCGCATCCGCAATCGCTTTCAGGGTTTCTTCCCTGGGCCATTGTTTTCCGGTTTCAATACGGGACAGATTGCCTTCGGAAATACCCACTTTGCTCTCAACATCCGATATATTGAGATTTCTGGATTTTCTGATTTCCCGGATTTTTCTTCCTGCGCCCATATGCCAATTCTGGTAATAAAGTGCGTATTACGCAAAGCGCAACAGGCATTTTTCTTCGCCATGATTTTGCGTTTTACGCATTTATGGCGAGACTGAAGAAAAAAGATTGGGGAAGAAAACGGGTATAGCGGGGAAAAGTGAAGAAGAAAGAATCAGTCAGCGAAAAACACGCGCCGACTGATTCTTTTTTTACATCCAGCCCAGGGATTCAAAGAGCTTGAATATGCCGTACATCGCGATTGCGCCGACGCCCATGACAATCAGGCAGAACTTCATGAAAAACACGCGGGAACCAGCCGGAATTGTGGCTGAGCAGCCACAGGAAAAATCCCGGTTAGGATCATACAGGTCTCCCCCCCCGACAATCGGCGATTCTATCGGGTTGTCGCTCACAATCGGGTTGGGATTCACAATCGGATTGGCATTCACGATAGGGTTGGTGGCAGACATGACCATCTCCTTTCGAAACACAAATTACTCATATCCTTGCAGGCTTACCCGCAAGACTTCCTGCTGTTCATACAGCCTATGAAATCATTATATCAGGAAAGTATCCTGATTTTTTTTGCTATTGCTGCACGGCGTTACTTGCTGAAATCCAGCACCACGCGTCCCTCGATCTCATTGTTTTTCATGCGCGTAAAAATATCGTTGATATTTTCCAGCCGGTCAGTCGAAACAGTCGTATGCACCTTGCCCTCAGCCGCAAATTGCAGGGATTCACGCAAATCCAGGCGTGTGCCCACAATCGAACCGCGCACCGTAATCCCGTTAAGCACCATGTCAAAAATAGGCAGGGGGAATTCTCCGGGAGGAAGGCCAACCAGCGAAACCGTGCCTTTTCGCCTGACCATGCCGAGAGCCTGTTCAAATGCCTTGGGTGAAACAGCCGTTACCAGCGCGCCATGCGCTCCGCCGATTTCCTTTTGCAGGGCCGGGCCAGGGTCCGTTTTTGCCGCATTCACCGTAACCGCTGCGCCAAGCCGTTTCGCCAGCTCCAGCTTGGCGTCGTCAATATCCACCGCAGCCACGTTCAACCCCATTGCACGGGCATATTGCACCGCCATATGGCCAAGCCCGCCGATACCGGAAATCACCACCCAGTTACCCGGACGGGTTTCCGTCATCTTCAGCCCCTTGTACACCGTCACACCGGCGCAAAGGACAGGCGCAATATCCACAAAGCTCAGGTTGGGCGGCAAAATGCCCACATAATTGGCGTCCGCAACCACATACTCGGCAAAACTGCCGTTGACCGAATACCCCGTATTCTGCTGTTGCAGGCAAAGCGTTTCCCATGAATCAAGGCAATAATCACAATGACCGCAGGCAGAATAAAGCCAGGGAATACCCACACGATCCCCTTCCTTCACATGCTTCACATAAGGCCCGACACCGACAACATAACCCGCGCCCTCATGGCCCGGAATAAAAGGCGGTCGGGGTTTCACAGGCCAGTCGCCATTGGCGGCATGCAGATCCGTATGGCAGACGCCGCAAGCTTCCACCTTCACCAGGATCTGGCCTTCACCCGGCCTTGGCACCGGCACCTCCTCTATTTGCAGTGGTTTTCCAAATTCGCGTACCACAGCGGCTTTCATCGTCTTTTTCATAAGTCCCCCGTCCAGAATTGCAGGAAAAAACCCGTTTTTCTATTGTATAGCACTCTTCTCGGCATGCCATTTTTATGAACCGTCATATTGATTCAGGTTCAGGAGCCACTTACTGCGGAAATGGTAATCCTTGTTTTATCCCGAAAGAATGGGAAGATGGCGATATAAAAAAGGAGGGGAGAAGAAAGCCGGGAAACAGGTCAGGCGTCCGGCGTTTTTCGGGACAGTATCGGAGCGGTGGTCAGGGCGGCCTCAACAGCATTTCGCCCGGACTGCTTCGCTTTGTAGAGAGCATTGTCTGCGCTGGTAATGTAGCCTCGCAGAAGATCGTCCGCGTTTTTTGCAGCGTACCATTCCGGCTTGACGAGAGCGACACCGATGCTGGCAGAAACAGGAATTTTACGTCCGTCAGAGAGCGGAACCGGGGAATTCTCAATCGCAAGACGTATCCGTTCTGCGGCAGATAATCCTTGGTCAAGGCTGGCATTGGCAAAGAAAAAGATAAATTCCTCGCCGCCATAACGGCCCAGCATGTCGGACTGGCGCAAATGTTTTTGGGCAACAGACACAATATGCTTAAGGGCCGTATCTCCTTCAGTATGTCCGTAAGTGTCGTTGAAGGCCTTGAAATGATCCACATCCAAAAGCGCAATGCAGCAGCTTGTCCCGTTTTCCTGGGCATTACTCAATTCAGACAGTACCATGGCGTAAAACGAGCGCCGGTTCAGGACATTGGTCAGCGCATCATGCTCTGCCAGATATTTGAAGCGGGCCTCGCTTTTCTTGAGCGCATCGGCTGCCGCCGTTCGCAACTCAACTTCCTTTTGCAGCGAATCAGTCAGAATGGTAAGCGCTTCCTCATTCTGTTTCAGGTCTCTCATGGTTTGGTCAAGCTGGGCGACCATGCTGTTAAAAGAAACAGAAAAATCACCCAGAAAATGCACTTCCTGCTTGAAATCACCACGCTCGACCTGCTGCACCTGCCAGGTGAGGTGACGGAGATTGGATTGCAGGGCTTTCAGGCCGCCAGCAACAAATCCCCGCATGTTGATGGCATGCGAAAGATTGCCTTTGGCAAAGTCTGAAATAATAAAGCGAAGTTCCACAAGCCTGTCATGAAGCGCGGTAAACGCTTCATTGTCGAGCAGTTCTTCTGGGATCTCTGGAGGTGAGGAAGTACTCAACAACCCGTCAATGTGTTTCAGGACAAGTGATACTGTTTTTTCGTCTGATTTATCCATGCACCGCTTTTACTCTGCTGGTTGCCCCTGAAAACGGCACGTTCTGGCCCCCGTGCACCAACAGTCCACTTCCTTGACATTGTAGATTCTTCCGGTGAATTTTTCCAGAATACCGGCGATGAACCCTTCATCGTAGATACAGACCACATCTTCAATATCCGGCAGGCCGGAACAATCAAGATCCTCATCGACAGTAACGTAACATTCCATCGTTTCATGGTTAAAAGACTCGACACGGAAAATACCGATCCCCAGGTCTTTAAACAATTCGCCAATCCGCCTGACCAGCGGCCCGGTATCTGTTGATCCTGTAAATTCGGTCAGGAACTGGTCGTAAAATGTTTTTCCGGCAAGAACGCCGGATTGATAGAAAAGACCATCTGCTACCTGTGTTCCGTATTCTTTTTCGATAATATCGCGCATCGTGAACTGGAAGAGACGGTAAACCTCAATTTTCAGGCTGTCTCCAAGACTGGGTCTTGCCAGTGTCATGTCGGAACCAACCATATTCCAGTCGAATTGATACTTTCTTGTGCTCCCGATCATTTATCTTTTCCTTTGAATTAAACGAAAACAGATTTAACAAAAATCTACTCATTTTACTCGAAAGGCGTTTCTTTCAGGAAAAAAGTCTCTCCTTCCTGGAAAAAGAAACGCATGGCGTTTTTCGCATATCCGCATGTGAGACATAAAAAGCGCCTGAACGTAAGTCAGGCAATCGCTGTTTTTGTAGGTTCAGGGGGAAGAAATTCATTTCCATATGGAAGTATTTCGGGGAAGTATCTTTAATTTTTGCCTTCAGCAACATTTATTTGTAAAGTCAACAAAAAGGGCTTTTGTGTTCAACGTAACATGCTGTTAATATTGGTTATATTTCGTGCGTTTTCTGGATGGCGTTGCCTGAAAGACAGGCCGGAAAATGGTATAATGCCAGAGTAAGTACGAAAGGCATTACCGTGACCCAGGCCAAAGAAAAAAAACCTTCTTTCATTTCGCAAATCAATCAGGAAATCCTGAAGCCCTTTGCGCGAAAATACATCTGGTGGCAAACACCGGAAGAGTCTGTCGCGTATCCGCTGCGGGTCATTGCACAAGTCATGAATATCGGCACCTTCAGCCATATGCAGGCGCTGGCACTGCAGGTCGGCGATGATGTCCTCAAAGAAGCGCTGTTTTATGCCGAAGCAGGCTGGTTTAACGAGCGATCCTGGTTTTACTGGCACTATCGCCTAGAGCTTTCCGAAATTGGCCGCGTACCGCCGCTGCCGGTGAGGAGATTTGCATAGTGGGCACATTCCGCCCCCGCATGGAAGTCCTGCCTTTGGCGCAACAAAAACTGTGGCCTGAACTGCGAAAAGCAGCAGAACTGGGCTTCGTCCTGTACGGGGGCACCGCCATTGCCTTGCGGCTTGGTCACCGGTCATCCGTCGATTTTGATTTTTTCTCCGAAAAACCGCTTGACCGGGGCGCAATAGCAGCCGCATTTTCCTTCATCGCCCAATCCACCACCATCCAGGATAGGGGCAACACCTGGACAGTCATCGTCCCTTACGGCGATACAGAAAACAAACACGTCAAAGTCTCCTTTTTTGGTGAAATCCGCTTTGGGCGGATAGGCGAGCCAGACTTTACCGAAGACGGCATCCTGCTTGTTGCCTCACTTGATGATTTGATGGCATCCAAAGTCAAAGTCGTACTTCAGCGTGCCGAAGCCAAAGACTACCGCGACATTGCCGCAATGGTTGATGCGGGCGTCAGCCTTCCTCATGGGCTGGCAGCAGCAGGCACCTTCTTCGGGACAAACTTCCAGCCAGCCGAGAGCCTTCGGGCATTAACCTATTTTGGCGACGGAGATCTTGCCACACTGACCGAAACCGAAAAAAAAATTCTCGTAAACACCGTAAAAGACGTGCGCGAATTGCCGGAAGTCGCCATCCTGTCAGAGAAATTGAGTTAAAAAGCCAAAAGAAAAAACCCCGGCGGTGATATGTTTGTCAGGGCTTTTGCATACTTGCCTCATCCGTCAGTTTTTACCCAACGGCATGATATTCAGCGGCATATCGTTTTCCTTCAGCATCAATTCCTTCCGGATGACATCACTGTTGATAGAAACGATATAGCGCGTGCCGATATCCATTGAAGCGGCGGCAAGGTAAATATTCTGGCTGATAGCGCCGCTGGCGACATGCGCCCAGTCCCTTGCCCTCTCAGTGTCCACCTTGCCCATCGCCTCGCCGTCAGAAACCATAATCAGGATAACGGGAACCGATGCCACAGCCGCCTGCTTGCCGACCATGCCCCTGATATCCTTTTTCGAGATTTCTTTCAGCGAATGCGTTTTCCAGTCATAAAGCGAAACCCCCTTTTCGCAGGCGACATAAATCCTGTCATAAGGCGCCATACCCATGCCATAAGGCGTTGTCCAGCCTTTTTCCTTCCGGTTCAGCCCCATTCCTGCCCAAAGCAGGTTCGATAGTTCCTGGAGCGACAGCGGATTTTGGGGAAATGCATTCAGGCTGGAAGAGTGTCGCGCTTTCAGGACATCATAAATCCCCTTGCCCCCGGACACCTGGGGTTCCGGCAATTGCGTATCGGCAAACACGCTTGCGCAAAAACAGGCAAGCACAGAAAAAAGAAGAAACTTTTTCATCAGAGGTTCCCCCTATTTGATATAACGAATCACATCCCTGTTGCGATGCGGCGTAGAAGGGTGCGGCTCATTGGCATAACCCAGGGCAACCGCATAAATAGTCGAATACCCATCAGGCAGGCCAAGCGCCTTATTGAATTCCGCTGCCACGGCGGGATTTTCAAAAGCCTGCCTGAAACTGCGGAGATAACAGGAACCCAGCCCAAGCGAATAAGCCGCTACACACATATTCTGTGCCGCATTTGCGCAATCAATCCCCGCGCTGGATTCAGCGTCCGG
>JAVBTJ010000008.1:0-4835 GCA_031556215.1 Oxalobacter sp. | reverse complement strand
CATGTCATGCCAGCTGCTGGGTGAGCATTTTGACATCCATGGCGGCGGCGCGGATCTGCAGTTCCCGCACCATGAAAACGAGATTGCCCAGTCTGAGGGCGCCAGCGGCCACAAGTTTGTCAATTACTGGATGCACAATGGTTTTGTGCGCGTGGATGACGAAAAGATGTCCAAGTCGCTCGGCAATTTTTTTACCATCCGCGAAGTGCTGGAAAAATATGACGCCGAAGTGCTGCGCTTTTTCGTGATCCGTACCCATTACCGCAGCCCGCTGAATTATTCGGACGCGCACCTGGACGATGCGAAGGCCGGCCTGACAAGGCTGTATACGGCGTTAAAGGACGCCCCGGCTGACAAGGCTGCCGTAGACTGGGATGAGGATCATGCCCGCCGTTTTGCCGCGGCGATGAATGATGATTTCAATACGCCGGTTGCCGTAGCGGTTTTGTTTGAACTGGCAAACGAGGTTAACCGGACCGGATCAGCCGCTCAGGCAAGGCAACTGAGGGCGCTGGCTCAAACGCTGGGCATATTGGGACGGAATTCGAGGGAATTCCTGCAGGGCGGCAGCGATATTGACGAAGCGCGGATCATGGCGCTGATTGAGGCCAGGACAGCGGCAAAAGGAGCGAAAAACTTTGCGGAAGCCGACCGGATCAGAAATGAACTCCTGGGCCAGGGCATTGTGCTGGAAGACCGGCCCGGTGGCGTGACCGAGTGGCGGCGCACATGAGTGTGGCGCGAAAAGGAAACGAGCCGAAGCCCGTCCCGTCATACTGGCAGGAGGCAGTAAAAGAGCTGGTCAAACGTGACCGCATCATGAAAAAGCTGGTTACGGCTGCTGGTGACAGTTATCCGGCAAAGCGGGGTGATCCATTCAAAACCCTGACCCGCTCCATCATCGGGCAGCAGATATCTGTCAAGGCGGCAGAATCGGTCTGGCAGCGTTTCAAGGCCGTTTGCCCGATCTGTACGCCAGCCAGTGTCATCAAAACCGGCAGCGGGAATTTTCTGAAATGCGGGCTGTCAAAGCGCAAGACCGAATATGTGATGGATCTGGCAGGCCATTTCAGGAAAAAAACCGTGCATCCTGAAAAATGGGAGGGGATGAGCGACGAAGAAATCATTGCAGACCTTACCCGGATTCGCGGCATTGGCCGCTGGACGGCAGAGATGTTCCTGATTTTTAACCTGCACCGTCCGAATGTGCTGCCGCTGGACGATGTGGGACTGATCAAGGGAATCAGCATGGCCTATTTTTCAGGCGAGCCGGTAACCCGGATGGAGGTGCGGGAACTGGCCTCAAACTGGCAGCCCTGGTGTACAGTCGCAACCTGGTACTTGTGGCGCAGCCTGACGGTGACGCCGGTAGAATACTGATTATACTGATGATTCCGATAGCCGCAGTCCAAAATCGGACTGCCAGCGGAATATTTTGACCGGCAGGCAATTACTCTTTACAATGCCGGGACATCCAGAGAACCTCTGGTTAACTAACTTTTCGAACGAATTGCTGCGTTCTTCGGTACTCGCAACCTCGTTTATCTCAAGATATGCCTCGGTTACTGTGTTCCGTGCGCCTTGCACTTCATTTCGAAAAGCCAGTTACTCAGAGGTTCCCGAAATATCGGGATGCCGAGGAATTTTTTCTTGAAGGGCAGGCAAAATTTGCCCGTAAAAGGAGCCGTAGTGGGAAAAACAACTTTTCTGAGTTTTGAGCAGCCGATTGCCGAGCTGGATTCAAAGATTGAGGAACTGCGCTTTGTGCAGGACGACTCTGCTGTCGATATCTCGGAAGAAATCAACAGGTTGGCCAAAAAGAGCCAGCAGTTGACAAAAGAGATTTACGGCAAGCTGACGCCCTGGCAGGTGTCGCAGATTGCGCGTCATCCGCAAAGACCGTATACGCTGGATTATCTCAACGAGATATTCACGGATTTCCATGAGTTGCATGGCGACCGCGTTTTTGGCGACGACACGGCTATTGTTGGCGGTCTGGCCCGTTTTAACGGACAGGGCTGCGTGGTCATGGGACACCAGAAGGGACGCGACACCAAGGAACGGGGTTACCGTAATTTCGGCATGCCACGTCCGGAAGGGTACCGCAAGGCGTTGCGCCTGATGCATATGGCAGAAAAATTCAATTTGCCGATCTTCACCTTTGTCGATACGCCGGGTGCTTTTCCCGGCATTGATGCGGAAGAGCGCGGCCAGTCCGAGGCAATCGGGCGCAATCTCTTTGAAATGGCCAAGCTCAAGGTACCGGTTATTACCACCATTATCGGCGAGGGCGGCTCTGGCGGCGCGCTGGCGATTGCGGTGGCCGATACGGTTCTGATGCTGCAATATTCCGTTTATTCGGTTATTTCACCGGAGGGCTGCGCGTCCATTCTCTGGAAAACCGCCGAGCGGGCAAACGAGGCCGCCGAAGCGCTTGGCCTGACGGCGCACCGCTTGAAAGGTATGGGGCTGGTTGACCGCATTATTAACGAACCATTGGGCGGCGCCCACCGCGATCCCAAGCAGATGGCAGCGCTACTGAAACGGGCGCTGGCGGATTCCCTGCGCCAGTTCAAGGGCGTTTCGACAAAGGATTTGCTGGATTCGCGCCACCAGAAGTGGCTGAACTACGGCGAGTTCAAGGATATTGTGCCATCGGAGTAAGGGGTGGTGCAGCCGGAAACATCCGATCCTGTTTTTGAAGTTGAACGCGTGCTGGAATCAGTTCCGGCACGCGTTTTTGCTTTTGGCGCGCCAGGCCATGCGGAAAAAGCCATTGCGGTCGCTTATTCCGGCGGGCTGGATTCAACGGTGCTGTTGCATCTGGCGCATGCGTATGCCGCCCCAAAAGGGATGCGTCTTTTTGCTTTCCATATCCATCATGGCTTAAACGCCAGGGCTGACGACTGGTTGTCTCATTGCCGGGAAATTTGCGGACAACTGGGGATTACCTTTGAGGCCCGGCGGGTGACGCTGAACCTGCAGGAGGGAGAGGGTACGGAAGCCGCAGCCCGGCGTGAACGCTATGCCGCGCTTGCCGATATGTGTGCCCGGCACGGTGTTGGCCTGCTTTTGACCGCCCACCATGAGGATGACCAGGCCGAGACAGTGCTTCTGCAACTAATGCGGGGAGCCGGGGTTGCCGGTTTGTCCGGCATGGAAGTGCTGGGCGCGATACCGGGAACAGAAGGGGAAACGCTGCCGAAATTGCTGCGTCCGCTTCTGGCGGTTTCCCGGCAGGCGCTGGAAAGTCGGGCAAAAAAGAATCATCTGGCTTGGGTAGAAGATGACTCCAACCAGGATGACCGGTATGCCAGAAATGCGATCCGGCTGAAGGTGGCGCCGGTACTTTCCCTGTTTTTCCCCGGATTTGAAAGGCGTGTTACGCGCAGTGCGCAGCACATGCAGTCCGCCGGGCGGCTTTTGCGTGCGCTGGCGGAGATGGACAGGGAAACCTGCCGTGACGGGGATACGCTGGATATTGCGCGTATGGTCGCGCTGGGGGAAGACCGTTT
Organism: Oxalobacter sp.; assembly: GCA_031556215.1. GTDB lineage: Bacteria > Pseudomonadota > Gammaproteobacteria > Burkholderiales > Burkholderiaceae_D > Oxalobacter. Next base: position 1,320 of record JAVBTJ010000008.1, on the reverse strand, counting down.
TGATAATCTTTTTCGTTTCTGGCTGGGAGAGCACGGGTTGCGCATGCCGTCTGCCGCATGGCTGAAAGAGGCGAAAACGCAATTGCTTGATGCCCGGGAAGATGCCCAGGTCAAACTGGAACTGGAAGGGGCGGTCATCCGGCGTTACCGGAAAAAACTCCTTTTTCTGGGGAAAAAAGAAGTAGACAACCCGGTTTTACCGGAGCCGTTGCCGCCGTTTCGCTGGCAGGGAGAGCTTCGCATCCCGGTTGTCGCTTGGGGTGGCGAATTCCGGTTTGACGCGGCGGAAGAAGGCGTGGATGCAGCATGGCTTCGGGAAACATCGCTGCAAATAAAACCCTATTCAGGAAAAGCCATGCTGAGGGCAGAAAAAGGCCGCCCGACAAGAAACCTCAAGGTGCATTACCAGGAAAAACAGGTGGGTGCCTGGGAACGGCAGCGATTGCCCCTGCTGTATGCGGGAGAAAAGCTGCTGTTTGCGGCAGGCATCGGGATGGCGGCAAGCGAAACGGGAAAAGGCCGAAATCGTGTCCGGATCAGTTGGGTTGCTGAAAAATGAAGGTTGCCGGAAACGGCTTTTGCTTGTTAATTTAGCACTTGCAGGGTAAAGTTTCATGCAGGTTTATGTTTGTTTTTATTATCTGAAAAAAATATGGGTTTAATAGTTCACAAATACGGCGGCACATCAATGGGCTCGACAGAGCGGATCAAAAATGTCGCCAAACGGGTCGCCAAGTGGCATGACGCAGGCCATCGGGTCATTGTCGTGCCTTCGGCCATGTCTGGCGAGACCAACCGCCTGATTGCGCTGGCGCAGGAAATCATGCCGCAACCGGATCAGCGCGAACTGGATATGATTACCTCGACAGGCGAACAGGTTTCCATCGGCCTTTTGTCGATGGCACTGATGATGCTCGGGAAAGAAGCCGTTTCCTTTACCGGCTGGCAGGTTCCTGTCCTCACGGATTCCTCGCATACCAAGGCGCGTATCCATTCGATTGATGAAAAACGCGTCATGTCGGAGCTGGACAAGGGAAAAATCGTCATTATTGCCGGGTTCCAGGGGATCGACGACAAGGGCGACATTACCACGCTTGGCCGGGGCGGTTCCGATACGTCGGCCGTTGCCATCGCGGCAGCCATGAAGGCGGATGAATGCCTGATTTATACCGATGTGGACGGCGTGTACACAACAGACCCGCGTGTCGTATCGGAAGCCAGAAGGCTGAAAAAAATCACTTTTGAGGAAATGCTGGAAATGGCGTCGCTCGGGTCCAAAGTGTTGCAGACCCGCTCGGTCGAATTTACCGGCAACTATCA
>JAVBTJ010000078.1:0-10862 GCA_031556215.1 Oxalobacter sp. | reverse complement strand
CAGGAATCGTCGCGGCAACCGGGCAAATACAGTCTGTTACGCCGCAGGGGGAAGGCCATGATGCCGGCGTGCGCCTGCATATCCATGCCGGGGAATTGCCGATGGGTGACGTGGAAAAAGGCGACTCCATCGCGCTAAATGGCGCCTGCATGACCGTTGTCGAAAAAACGGACGGCGGCTTCATGGTCGAAGTCTCCCGCGAAAGCCTTTCCCGCACCGCCGGGCTGGATGCGCCGGGCGAAATCAACCTGGAAAAAGCCCTGCAATTCGGCGACAGGCTGGGCGGGCACCTTGTTGCCGGCCATGTGGACGGCATCGGCATCGTCAGCCGCTTTGATCCCGTTGGCGAATCGTGGGAACTCGTTATCGAAGCGCCAAAAGAAATGGCAAAATATTTTGCCTATAAAGGCTCTGTCGCCGTCAATGGCGTTTCCCTGACGGTTAACCGGGTAGAAGATACCGCGCAGGCCTGCCTTTTTTCCATCAACCTCATCCCGCACACCATCGCGGTGACAACACTCAAAAACCTCTCGCCGGGGAAAAGGGTCAATCTCGAAGCAGACCTGATTGCGCGTTATGTCGAGCGCATGCTTTCCTTGTCAGAGAGCCAGTAAAAGCGATTTGCGGTATCCGTTCCTGAAAACCGTGGGGAAGTTGTCTCTTTTGTGCAACAGAAAGCAGAAAAAAGCGTGTATTCAGGCATGAATCGCTAGCAAACTTAAGAAATTGCTTTAATATTTTCCCAAGGCTGTCGGTTTAATCTGTCAGGCGTTAAACCGGTAGCTAGAAATTGCAGCGGTTTTTCTTTTTATCCATGGTAAGAAAAAGAAGAGTTTGCTGATGCGGTGTTACAAAAATACAACAGTTTTTTGTCATTTTTGTGGTTTTTTTGCCTGATTTTGCAGTTGCCGTGACTAATCTGTTGGAAAGTTGGTCACTTTATGATGAAGCTATGACTTATCCGAGGTTTTAGCAGGATATTTTTTACTACGGATTTTCAACATATCTCTTAAAAGGGAAGACAAATGAAAAAGACTTTAATCGCATTAGCTGTACTCGGCGCTGCTGCCGGTGTAGCACATGCCCAATCCAACGTCACCATCTACGGCGTTGTTGACACCGGTTACATCAAAGAGTCCGGTCGTGATGTTCGCATGGGCGAAAACATCAACAACCGTATCGGCTTCCGTGGTACGGAAGACCTCGGCGGCGGCCTGAAAGCCACCTTCGAACTCGAAAAGCGTTTCGACCTGTTTGACGGCACCAGCGGCAACAGCAATACCGCAGGCTACAAGAAAGCATCCACAACTGGCGCCAACAGCGGCAAAGACTGGGACGGTGCGTCCAACATGGGTCTGGCTGGTGACTGGGGCCGTGTTCGTTTCGGCCGTGTAAACGAGCTGACCACGGAAACCATCCGTAAGTTTGATCCGTTCTACCAGTATGGTGTTGGCTCCATGCTCCTCTCCTCACAGCGCTCGGCTCGTATCGACAAGACCGCACGCTATGACTCCCCGAAATGGTCCGGCTTCTCCTTCGGCGCAAGCTACTCCCTGGGTCAAGACACCCGTAACGATAGCGGCACTGCTGTAGCAAAAACTGGAACACACAACGATGGCTACGGCATCAACCTGTCCTATGACAACGGCCCATTCATGGCAACTGCCAACTACAGCCGCGTAGCTGACTCCAATGATTCCGACACCTGGAACATCGGTTTGGCATACAAGTTCGGCACCGCACGTGTTATGGCGTTGTATGAAAGCACCAGCGACAAAGGCTGGACCGGTGGCGGCAACAGCAATCCAGTAGCGAGAGACCCTGCCAAAAACTTTGGTGCTGGCCTCAGCCAAAATGTTGATAGCGACCTGTGGTTGCTCGGTCTGGAATGGGACATCGGTCCTGGCCAGCTTGACGCTTCCGTGCAGTACATGGACTTTGATCCAGCAGCAAAAGGCGTGAAAGATGCTGACGTTTACAAGTACGCCATCGGCTACACCTACAACCTGTCCAAGCGTACCTCCGCTTATGCCCAGGTTTCCTACAGCGACTTCGACGAGAAATCTGCCGGCAAATTCATTTCTGGCGACAATCGCAGCGATATGTGGGGTGTCCAGCTCGGTATGACCCACAAGTTCTAATACTTGCTGAGTCCTGAAGGTGTGGTCTTCCTGACACACCTTCCAGATGGAAAAGAAGTACAAAAAACGCACATGTGACGACATGTGCGTTTTTTTATGCACTGCCGTGATAAAAGACGTCAGACAAATGCTGGCATTACAGCGATTCCTTTTCTGCCTGCTCGTGACCGTCTCTTTTATCCAGCGAGAAATCAGGTGAAAACCGTGCAAATTTTTTCAGAGCGCATTTTAGTAAACGTCTGGCGGGGCGAATTCGTATTTCATCCCTGTCGCGCTCAGATTCGATCTCTATGTTGGAGTGCTTATCGTCCGAATCAGTTGGAATGCACATGCCCACCTCCAAAAAAAAGGGCTATTGGCAACAAGATGCTTCCCGTTTTCTGACACTGTCAACAGGAATTAAAAGTCCAATTGATCCTGAAGTATGCCAAGAGCAACCGCTACTTTTTCGCGAGTTGTTTTGCGAAGTGTTTTTCTGCTTTCCAGTTTTGAATAGGCGGCCTGGGAAATACCAAGACGCTTTGCTACATCCGCCTGCGTCAGATTCAGATATTTCCTCCATGCACAAACAGCAGAAACATCACCATCAACCATGGATATTCTGATCACCTCGCCTGGTATCAGCGATTCTGTTTTTTTCTTTCCGAGAATAATAGACTGATAGTCAGAAAAAGGCATGACTACATAAACCGGATGCCCGCCAGCATCCCTGACAACCGTAATATTTTCAGTATGTGCGTTCATCGCGTTTCCTTACCTCTTCGAGGGACTTTGTTTCTGTCTGATTGCTGCAATTTTTTCAGTTGCTTTGCCGCTTTCGATGTGTATTTGACTATATTCATTTTTAATAATTATAACGCAATATATAACATAACTCGCAAAAAGGTTGTAATTTGCAACGTAAATGTCCAGCAAAAGAGCGGCTCCTTATTTGTCAAACTCATACCCCATCTTTGGGGTATGTCAAAAAGCAATGCGCTTACCCTTTCTTCGCTACCGTAACAGACAGAAACAACAATTCAGGCTTTTTATGCAGCCGATTGGCTGTTTTATCAGTAAAATAATGGCTTTACGCAGCCTGGCGGCATTTTGCTCCGGTTGGAAACACAAGCCGGATAATGCGGCATAAAACAAGGATACGAGCATGTGCGGTATTGTAGGCGCGCTGGCGGCGCGGGATGTGACCCCTGTCATGATTGAAGGGTTGAAACGGCTGGAATACAGGGGCTATGACTCATGCGGCATCGCGCTTTATGCCGAAGGCAGCCTGCGCCGCACGCGCAGCACGGCAAGGGTTGCTGATCTTGAAAGCCAGGTGAATGCCTTCGGGCTGAACGGTTTCATGGGTATTGCGCACACCCGCTGGGCAACGCACGGCGCGCCGACAACGACAAATGCCCATCCTCACTTTTCCCGTGAGCGGATTGCGCTGGTGCATAACGGCATCATTGAAAATTATGTCGAATTGCGCGAGGAACTGATGGCCCAGGGATATGAATTTGCCAGCCAGACCGATACCGAGGTCATGGCGCACCTGATTGATTCGCTGTACCAGGGCAATTTGCTCGAAGCGGTGCAAAAAGCCGTCAGCCGTTTGACCGGCGCTTTTGCCATTGCGGTCATTTGCCGCGACGAGCCGCTTCGCATGATTGGCGCAAGAAAAGGCTCCCCGCTGGTTGTCGGTATCGGGAAGGGGGAAAATTTCCTGGCGTCTGATGCGATGGCGCTGGCCGGGACAACCGATGAAATCATCTTTCTTGAAGAAGGCGATATTGTCGATCTGCATGTAGACCAGTGCCATATTTACGATACTCGCGGCAAAACCGCCCTGCGTGAAGTGCGTATTGTGCCTGCCTTTACTGCGGCAGCCGAACTGGGGCCGTACCAGCACTATATGCAAAAGGAAATCTTCGAGCAGCCGCAGGCGCTGGCCGATACCTTGCAGGGCATGGAAGAATTTGCCCCCCGGCTTTTCGGGGACGGCGCCGAGGCAGTTTTCAAGGACATTGACTCCATCCTGATCCTGGCCTGCGGAACCAGCTACTATGCCGGGGTAACGGCCAAATACTGGCTGGAGGCCAAGGCGGGCATCCCGGTCAATGTGGAAATCGCCAGCGAGTACCGCTACCGCAGCAGCGTACCCCATCCCAAAACGCTGGTACTGACCATTACGCAGAGCGGCGAAACGGCAGATACGCTGGCGGCGCTCCGGCATGCGCAGGGGCTGGGCATGAAACACACCATGACCATCTGCAACGTCGCGACCAGCGCGATGGTGCGGGACTGCGAACTGGCTTACATCACGCGCGCGGGTGTGGAAATTGGCGTGGCATCGACCAAGGCATTTACCACCCAGCTGGCGGCGCTTTTCCTCTTGACCCTGGTTATTGCGCGGGTGCGTGGCAGGTTAAACCCGGATGAGGAAGCGGATTACCTTCGCCAGTTGCGCCACTTGCCAGCTGCTATTTCTTCGGTGCTGGCGCTGGAACCCCAGATCATTTCCTGGGCCGAAACCTTTTCCCGGTACGAAAACGCCCTCTTCCTGGGGCGGGGCGTACATTACCCGATTGCGCTGGAAGGTGCGCTGAAGCTGAAGGAAATTTCCTACATCCATGCCGAAGCTTATCCTGCCGGGGAACTGAAGCATGGCCCCCTTGCGCTGGTGACAGACCAGATGCCGGTGGTTACCATTGCGCCGAGGGACGACCTGCTGGACAAGCTGAAATCCAACATGCAGGAAGTGCGGGCGCGTGGCGGGCAGCTTTTTGTCTTTGCGGATTCGGATACGCATATCCATTCCGAGCCGGGCATCCATGTGATCCGCCTGCCGGAAAATTATGGCGTGCTTTCGCCGCTGCTGCATGTGGTCGCGCTTCAGTTGCTGGCTTACCATGCCGCACTGGTTCGCGGCACCGATGTGGACAAACCGCGTAATCTCGCAAAATCGGTTACAGTTGAATAAGTTGGGATTGTCCCCATCTACATAGGGAGCCTCTGAAAAACCATTTTTCAGAGGCTCCATAAATAGAAGCACTGATTTAAAGGCAGATCGCTTTTGGCTTTCTGCCGGGTTTTCAATGGGAAGCAAGATGAATAAAAATATGGAGGCGTTCTGGGCCTTCGTCAATACAAAACCGATCCGCCTCGTGCTGGCAGTCGTTTGCCTGGGTTTTCTGATACAGGGTCTTTACCGGGTTCAGGTCGCACAAACCGATACCCAGCTCTTTCGCGGCGGCGGAGAAATCCTGCTTTGGGGAGGCTGGATGCTGGTCAACATTCTGCGCGCATACGGCAAAGTGGCGCGCAAGCTGAATATTGCCGTCAATACCGGGCTGGCGATGGTACTGCTCAGCATGTTCATGAAATGATCTGGCCGGTCAATCAGCGCGTAAAAGCAGAAGCACAGGAGAATCTCCATGACTGAAATGGTGATAAAACCCGAAGAGGTGGTGGGTTACACCATCCGCAACAGTCGTTATCTCAACGTGACAAACCGTTGCAGCCTGCGCTGCCGGTTTTGCCCGAAATTCAATGGCGAATGGAGCGTGCGGGAATACAACATGCGCCTGCGCCATGAGCCGACGGCTGCCGAACTGATTGAGGCGGCAGGCAACCCGGCGGATTATGACGAGATTGTTTTCTGCGGCATGGGCGAGGCCACCATGCGGCTTGACGTACTGCTTGAAGTGGCAAAGCAACTGCGGGAAAAAGGCGCAAACCTGCGGCTGAACACAAGCGGCGTTGCCAATATCGTGCACGGGCGCGATGTCGCGCCGGAACTGGCGCGCTATATCCAGTCCATGTCCGTTTCACTCAACGCGCAAAATGAGGAAATTTATAACCAGCACTGTAACCCCCAACTGCCGGGAACCTACTCATCCATGCTGGAATTCATCAAAAGCGCCAAACAGGCCGGAGCAGACGTGACGGTAACGGCGCTGGACGGCTTGCCGGGCGTGGATATCGCTGCTTGCGAAGCCATCGCCAAAGCGTTGGGCGTCAAATTCCGCCGCCGCGTACTGGATGATTTGGGATAAAACACAACATTTATGTTATAATTTTCCAGGCAATTTCTCAAGGACAGCGTGAAATACAGCGAATTCAGAAAATGGTTGCGACAGCAGGGGGCTAAATTTACCGCGCATAAAAGCGGGAGCAGCCATTACCGGGTATCGCTTAACGGAAAAGAAACCATTTTCCCGGATCACGGCTCCAAAGAAATTGGTAAAGGCCTGGTGCAAAAAATCAAACGCGATCTTGGCCTGAAATAACCACGCAGAAGCAAGGAGGTTAATATGCTGGCGTATCCGGTAAAGCTGAAAAAAGACACAAATGGAACCTGGCTGGCTGAAATGCCCGATATCCCTGAAGTTACGTCCGTTGGTGACGATGTTGAGGATGCTCTCATCAATGTGCTTGATGCGCTTGAATGTGCCATCCAGATGTATTTTGACAACAGAAAAGCTGTGCCGATGCCATCTGCCCCAAAGCGCGGGCAAAAGACTGTTTGCCTGCCCGCTCTCGAAACCTCCAAAGTACTGCTTTGGAACGAAATGCTTGGGCAGAAAATCCGAAAGGCAGAGTTGGCGCGAAGATTACACGTCCACACCCCTCAGATAGACCGTCTCTTTAGCGTCAGGCATGCGTCCAAAATGGAGTTTGTCGAAAAGGCGGTTAACGCGCTGGGCAAGCGAATTTCGGTTTCTCTTTTATGAGCGCCGACTTAAACAGACAACAAAAAATCCGCCCTCATATCAGGGCAAAATCAATGCGAAAAGGAAAAGGGGCGGATAACCGGCTGGGGGTGTCCCATCGCCTGCGCCAGATCGTAGTTAGCCTGTATGGACAGCCATGCGCGAGCCGTACTGACGCCAGCGCGTTCCAGCCTGATGGCAAGATCGGGGCTGATTCCGGCCTTACCATTCAGGACGCGGGATAACGCAACACGGGACATGCCCAAATGAACAGCGGTTCTGTAACGGACAGCCCCAATTCTGCGATGACATTCTCGCGCAGCAGTTCGCCGGGATGGGGTGGTTTCTTCATCATTTTTGGCGCTCCTTTCAGTGGATGTCCGTGTGATCGCTTCAATAATGGTAGCGGCATTGCGCTATGATGATGTCGTCTCCGTCAACCTTGTAGACGGTGCGGTGTTCTTTGTCGATTCTTCTGGAGCAGTATCCTGTCCAGCCGTGTTTAAGCGCTTCCGGCTCACCGATGCCTGAAAAGGGTTCTCTTTGAATATTCTTAATCAGACGATTGATACGCGATAGTGTTTTTTTGTCCGTCGCCTGCCAGTAGAGACAGTCATCCCAAGCCAGCGTCGCCCACGACAGCATCATGGTTCCAGCAGTTCATGTTTGTGGGATTTGCCCGCCTCAATTTCCGCAATAGCGCGGTGCAAACGCTCCGCGTTTTTAGGGCTTCGCATAAGATATGCCGTTTCATCATAGGCATTAAAATCTTCAAGACTCATTAAAACCGCTAGTTTGCCGTTTTGTCTGGTAATGATGACAGGCTTGTGATTGTCATTTACCAGGTCGATAATGCCTGCCAGTTTTGCCCTTAATTCGGTATAACTAATCGTTCTCATATTTCACCTCCGGCATTTTTGGCTGATTATAGCGCGCGTACAGAAATAGGTACTTCCTGGGTGCAAAACAAGTGAGGGAGGGGGGCGCGTCCAACCGCAAATAAAAGAAAAACGCACATGTCGTCACATGTGCGTTTTTTGTACTTCTTTTCCATCTGGAAGGTGTGTCAGGAAGACCACACCTTCAGGACTCAGCAAGTATTAGAACTTGTGGGTCATACCGATCTGGGTGGCCCAGATTCCAGAGCGATCCATACCGGAGTAGTACATGCCGGCATCTTTTTCGTCAAAGTCGGTATAGGATACCTGGGCGTAAGCAGAGGTACGCTTGGACAGGTTGTAGGTGTAGCCAACAGCATATTTCCAGACATCTCTGTCACTGGTTTTGCCGGTAGCGTGGGAAACACCATCCTGATCCCACTGCATCCACTGGACGGAAGCGTCAAGCTGGCCAGGACCGATGTCCCATTCCAGACCGAGCAACCACAGATCCTGGTCAAGACCTTTACCCGTAGCGCTCTTGTTGGTCGCTTTTCCATCAGCACCAATCACATAGTATTTGCTCAGCGCAGGAGTACCATTGCCGCCACCGGTGACGCCTTTGTCATCGGTGCTTTCATACAGCAAGGAGATACGGGCTGTGCCGAATTTGTATGCCAGACCGACGTTCCAGGTGCTGGAATCATTGGAGTCAGCGACACGGCTGTAGTTGGCGGTTGCCATGAATGGGCCATTGTCATAGGACAGGTTGACGCCGTAGCCGTCATTGGTTTTGCCATTCGTGGACCAGTTCTCAGACGTGGTGGTTGTAACAGGAGGGCTCGCTTTAGAGTTGGTCGTCGTGTATGTCCAGGTACCTGGATCGTTACGGGTGTTCTTGCCCAGGGAGTAGCTTGCGCCGAAGGAGAAGCCTGCCCATTTCGGGGAGTCGTAACGTGCGGTGTTGTCGATACGAGCAGAACGCTGTGAGCTCAGGATCATGGAGCCAACGCCATACTGGTAGAACGGGTCAAACTTACGGATGGTTTCCGTGGTCAGCTCGTTTACACGGCCGAAACGGACACGGCCCCAGTCACTAGCCAGACCGATGTTGGCAGCGCCATCCCAGTCTTTGCCGCTGTTGGCGCTTGCGCCGTTAGCTGCACTTTTGTAGTTGGCAACGTTGGTGTTGCCGCTGGTGCCGTCAAACAGGTCGAAACGCTTTTCGAGTTCGAAGGTGGCTTTCAGGCCGCCGCCGAGGTCTTCCGTACCACGGAAGCCATCACGTCTGTCCGGTAGATGGAAAGGGGGATTATGAGATACATTGCCGCCTGTTTTTACACCATTTCTACCCCACAGGGGGCAATTAACGGACGGGATATATGGCAAGTTATACAAAGCGGGGAAAATCATGGCGGGCATCTGTCGCCAGGGGAGGGATACGGAAGTCGGCTACGTTCAGGACAAAAACGGAGGCGGTGGCCTGGGCAACGCGGGAAGAGGTGGAAATGCAGGCCGGGAAGTGCGGCCTGCTGCCGGACAAGGTTTTTTCTGACCTGCTGGAAAGATATGCCGCAACGATATCGGTAAAAAAGCGGGGCGGAAAATGGGAGCGAAGCCGTATCGAGGCGATCAGGAAGGATCGGCTGGCAAAGGTGCATTGCGAAGAGCTTGGGGCAAGGCATTTTGCCCAGTGGCGGGATGAAAAGCTGGCCCGGATTTCTCCGGCGTCGGTTAACCGGTATATGAATATCCTGTCGCATGTCTGCCAGGTGGCGGTCGATGAATGGGAGTGGCTAAAGGAAAATCCGCTTAAAACGGTTCGGCGGCCACCCGCGACAAGGCCGCGCGACCGGCGGATATCGCCTGACGAGATACGGCGGCTCATCGCGGTATCCGGCTATGGGTATGACCGGGAGCCGCAAACAAGCCGGGAAAGGGTTGGCGCGGTTTTCCTGTTTGCGATCGAAACGGCCATGCGGGCAGGGGAGATTGCAAAAATGCGGTGGGAGGATATTGATATCGAGAGGCGGGTTGTCCATTTGCCGCAGACAAAAAACGGCACCAGCCGGGATGTACCGCTGTCGATGGAGGCAATTCGTCTTTTGCGGCAGATGCCGCAAAAAAGAGGCTGCGTTTTCGGGATGATGGTTTCCAATCTGGGCAATGTGTTCCGGAAGCTGACTTCTCTTGCGATGATTGATAACCTGCATTTTCACGATACCCGGCATGAGGCGATTACCCGGCTGGCGAGGAAGCTCAATGTGCTGGATCTTGCGCGCATGGTCGGGCACCGGGATCTGAAGCAGCTGATGGTTTATTACAATGCGACGGCGGAAGAACTGGCAAAGCGGTTGGATTAGGCGCGAAGAGACAGACATCGTATAATTTCTGCCAGCATCCATCCTGTTCCATTGTCATGAGCCTGCCTGTTTTGCCTGAAGCTGCCGTTAATCCACTGGAAACCCTGCCCGATACGCTTGTTTCGGATCTGGGGGCGCTGGATCGCCTGATTCATGGGCAATTGCATTCGGAGGCCGGGCTTGTCCGCCATGTTGGCGAGCATATTATCAATGCGGGCGGCAAGCGAATTCGCCCTATCCTGGTGTTGCTGATGGCGCGTGCCCTGGGCTGCCGGACGGAAAGCCATCATACCCTGGCGGCAATTATCGAACTGATTCATACGGCGTCCCTGTTGCATGATGATGTGGTGGACGAGTCGGCTCTGCGGCGGGGGGTTGAAAGCGCTAACGCCCGTTTTGGCAATGCAGCTTCGGTTCTTGTCGGCGATTTCATGCACACGCGGGCATTCCAGATGATGCTGTCGTTAAACGATATGCGTGTCATGGCGGTGCTGGCGGAAACGACCAATACGATTGCGGAAGGCGAGGTGATGCAGTTGATGAAAACGCGCCAGTCTGATGTGGATGAGGCGGCTTATTTCCGGATTATCCACGCCAAGACCGCCAAGCTGTTTGAGGCGGCCTGTGCGCTCGGCGCGCTGGCTGCGCCGGATTCCGGGCGTTTCCGCGAGGCGGCGTCTGCTTATGGGCAGGCGCTGGGCATGGCTTTTCAACTGGTCGATGATGCGCTGGATTATGCCGGTGATGCGGCCGCGCTGGGAAAAAATACCGGCAATGATTTGCGGG
>JAVBTJ010000019.1:0-7244 GCA_031556215.1 Oxalobacter sp. | reverse complement strand
TTCGGGATTGGCGCTGATATGGATGCTGCCTGCCTGGTTCCAGCCATTCATGACCAGGCTTTCCCCGTGCGGCGTCTCAAGCGGAAACATCGAGGCAAACCAGCGGGGAACCTGTTTTGGCGGGTCAGTCTCGGCACGTTCGACAATAATTTTCCCATCTGCGTCATAAACCGTGATGTCACGATAATAGCCGCTGTCAAAAAGCGCGTTGACGTGGGTTTCCATCGCCACCGGATCGGATTCGGCCATGTAGGGCGACAGGGTCAGTCCGAGAGACGTGGCCGTATCCTGCGAGATCGTTTTCAACTGGTCATTCAGGTAGGCTCGCGTGTTATGGACATTAATCGCGAATGTGCCGATAAAAAGCAGCACAAACAACGTCACAATGATAAGGATAAGTTGTCGTCGCAGCGTCATAATGATTGTCTCCGGGGTAATTCTTGTTTCTTGTTTTCGTATGCTTTTCTGGACATGTTTCTTTCTTTCATCAGAATTCCTTCCCCATCCGGCTTTTCATTTCGCGCCAGAAACGGATGTTGCCGGAATCGCCGATGTGCCCCAGCGTTTGTGACTTGACCAGCCACATGCCGTCACCGTTGAAGGCGTAAATCGGTTTCAGGTCAGGGCGCTGGGTGGCGGGCTTGATATGCGGGATAAGGTTGTCCAGCACCAGCGGGACGGCGTTGGGCTGGGCGTAATAAGTCAGAACCATGTGCGCTTCGCTGATGGATCTGACATAGGTGATCTTCAGCTTGTTGCTGTCAACGCCCATTGCGACCAGCGTGAAATATTTGGCAATGGCGTAATCCTCGCAATCCCCGCCGTTGGAGGCCAGCATTTCAGCAGGCGTGGCCCAGTAGTCTTTTTTGCCCCAGTGTTGCTGATCCGAGACATAAGGCACTTTATTGAAAAAGCTGTTGACCAGTTGCAGTTTATTCGTTTCGGGCTTGCTGCGGTTGTCGGATATCAGGCTGGCCCATGCCTGCATGCGGCCTTTGGCAGCGGCACCGTATTTCTTTTCAGCTGCGGCAAGATAAGCCTCGCTGAATTCCGGAAGCACATCTGCCGCGCGAAGCAAAAGCGGCAGGAAGACGGCCAGCAGGAGGACACGGGAAAGGCGATACAGAAAACGCAATCCCTGGCGCAGGTATTTTTCGTGGCCGAAAGAAGGAACTGTCAGGATATCCAGAGTATTCACGAGTGCATTATCACACAAAAAATAAACCCGACCGTGTCCGCAGGCAAGGTCGGGTTTATTTTTGTTTTATAAGCGGGATCAGCCTCCTGCCGGAGCCGCCTCTACCTGTTCAGTCACGTCAGATTCCGGAACCAGCGCGGCCTCTTCTGATGCGTCAACCTGTGCGGGAACCTGCTTTAACGGCTTGCTGTAGTCCGAACGGCTCCACGGGTTTGTCCAGCCGACACGTTGCGTCGGGTCAGTATCAACCAGGGGTTGTACGCCCAGCGAGTAGAGCAGGCGACCCATATCCGCCATGAGACGGTAGCCGGCGAAAAGTTCCAGGTACTGTCCGTTTACGTATTCAACCGTAGAGGTATAGTATTCGTTTTCCGTATCCAGCAAGTCAATCAGGGTACGCTGGCCGATGGAAAACTGCAGCGTATAGGCATCGCGAGTCGCCAGCGCCGAGTCAACGTGCTGCTTGAGGCTTGGCAGGCGTTCACGCACGGAAACCAGCGTATTCCAGGAAAGCGCCGTGCTCTGGTCAAGCTGCATCAGCGTGCGTTTGTTGATTTCCATTGCCTCATAGGAAAGCTGTTTCGTTTCACCCAGGCGGGCCATATCGCCACCGCCACGGAAAAGGTTCCATCGCATGCGCAACATGAGATAACGGTCATCGCTTGGGCCTTGCTGGCCGCCGGTATTGTCGTAGTCGGTCATGCCGCCCTCGACATCAAAACGGGGGCCAAATGGTGATTTGGCGGCATTGTATTGCGCATTGGCGGCGTCCACATCGGCCACAGACTGCTTGAGAAGCGGATTATTCTGGCGGGCGGTCTCCAGTGCGTTTTCCAGGGTGGGCGGCATCAGCTTGTCCGCAGGCATGGCTGGCTGGAAGAGGTCGTCAGGGTGTGTGCCCGTATAACGCTGGTAAGTGATTTCTGCATCGCGCAGATTGGCTTCTGCCGAAACCAGATTGGATTTGGCCAGCGCCAGGCGGGCTTCAGCCTGATCCAGATCCGAACGGCGTCCGACACCGCTGGTGGCGCGCATATGGATCTGGTCGTAGGTTTTCTGGTGGTTGTCCAGATTTTGCCTGGTCAGGAAAACCGTTTCGCGCATGCGGAGCACATCCAGGTAAGCTTCCACCACGCGCAGGGCAACCTGCTCGGAAGTGCCGGCAACCCTGTGCGCTGCGGACTGCATGCGCGCCTTGTTGCGTTCGACTTCAAAATACGTGCCGAAGGTCTGGAAAATATTCCACTGAACCGTCAGCGATTTTTCCTTGCGGTGCAGGTAATTGCTCCAGCGATTAGCGGGAGAAGTATTGCTGTTCTTGGCTTTTTCACTGCCTTCGCCCCATCCGGCGTCCACACTGGGCAGATAGCCGCTGTATGCGCCGATCAGGGCTTCATCGACAGAACGGCGAAACCTTGCGTCAGTGGCAATATCCGGATTGGTTTTGATCGTATGGTCAACCGCCGCGCTCAGTGTTGTCTGAGCGATCGCCGTACCAGAGAACAGCAGGAAAATGCTGCCGATAGTGGCGGAAATAAACTTTTGTTTCATTGATGCGCCTTTATTCTTCTTATTTGCCATTATCAGAAAAATACTCTCAAAACAGGGATTCGGACAAAAAAAGGCATCCATAGCATGAATACCTGCGGTTTCAATATCGCTTTTACCATGAAAAACCTTTGTATCATTATACGATGATAAGCAGGGAATAATGGCATGCCGATTCTGGAAAATGAAACACTTTGGGCAAACCGGCGATTTTCCCTCATGAGGAGCCCGTTGTTTTTATGCAACAGCATTTTTTGCAGGGATGGCAACAAAAAAAATTGCCTTTTTCCTGATCCCTGTTATAATCCTTTTTCTTTAGGCGCGTAGCTCAGCTGGTTAGAGCACTACCTTGACATGGTAGGGGTCGTTGGTTCGAGTCCAATCGTGCCTACCAAAATACAAAATTCTCCCCTTCGCGGGAGAATTTTTTTATGCGGTTCTCGCCATCCCCCACTTTCAGCGATATGCCCCGCTTATGCGGGTTTATAGCTTCGTTCAAAAATGTCGGGTTTGCAGGAGGACATTTCCCCGTTGGCGCGGGTGATGATGTAGTCGCCTGGCGTGACAGGCTCCAGCCCTTCCGGTGTGTCAATAGCATAGACCAGCCTGACCAGGCCGCAGCCGATGCTGCTTTCCCAGGCGTCATAAATAATGGAATCGTCGGTAACGGTGCCCTCGGGGGTGACCAGTAGTTTGATCACTTCCGGGTGATCGCCTTCCTTGAACCACTGGACAGCTTCGACGGTTTCGGACTGGTTTTGGTATTTCATTGGTTTTCCTCAATATATTCAGGGACTGTTCCGATAAAATCTGTCGCAAAGCCGTTGTTTTTTCGCAGCGACTTTACCTTTTCGGATTGCTTTTTAATCTTTCAAAGCCGTATTCCGCTGTTCCTTCAGCAGGTCGCGTATTTCGGCGAGCAGCACTTCTTCCTTGCTGGGAACCGGTTCGGCTGGTGGTGCTTCCTGCTTTTTGTGAAAACGGTTGATGCCCTTGACCAGCAGAAAAATCGCAAAGGCAATAATCAGAAAGTCAAAAGTTGTCTGGATAAAGTTGCCGTAATTCAGGGAGACGGCCGGGACAGCATGTCCGGCTGCATCGGTTGATGCGGTCTTAAGCATGATCTTGAGATCGGAAAAATTAACGCCGCCGATAATAAGGCCGATTGGCGGCATGACAACGTCAGATACAACAGAACTGACGATCTTGCCGAAGGCGCCGCCCATGATGATACCGACCGCCATATCCATGACATTGCCCCGCATGGCAAATTCTTTGAACTCTTTGAGCATTCCCATTTTTTATGTCCTGTCGTTTTCAGTTGTTGCGTTAGTGATAGATATTTGTTCCTGGCCATTTTGCCGTCAATGAAATGACCGACAACCGATATTTTATAAATATGTGACGCATTTATAAAGAAAATGCTGATTAACGGGGTTGGGGAGCAAATAGTGGTGTCACGAAAGAAATTTCCTGGTGGAAATAAAAGCGCACGCAAAAAACACACAAAAAATTGTTTTGGAGTAACATAAGCAAAATATTTGGAAAGATAAGGAATATATGCAGACGGTATTATTGTTTCATGTTGCCTCGAAAAGTCCTGAGCAAGTTGAAGCGATGCCTTGAAAAGTACCCCGTGTACAGAAAAAAGACGGTTTATGGCTGAAAAGCCTGTGTTTTCCAGTAGGACTTCGCGAGCAGAGATTTTACAAGATTTAATAAAAAACGGAGAATTGTTATGAAGATAGGTGCGCGCCTCACCCTGGGCTTTTTTTTGATGATGGCCCTTATTACCAGCATGGCTGGGGTGGGAGTCTGGGAACTGGCCGGCATGGATGCCGAAGTCAAGGATATGATGGCCGATTCAATCGGCATGGAGCGCCCGGCACGGGAATGGGCGCGTGCAGCGACAAACCAGGGTTTGCTGATTTACGGGATGACTTATTCAACAGACCCCGTTGAAGTCAAGCGGCTGGCGACCCAGATGGAAGGGTATGGCAAGGACATTGATGCCCGGATGGCAGATATAGAATCCAGGCACCTGATTCCGGAAGAAAAACAGATGCTGGCTGCGATTGCGGAAAAACGGGCGATCTACCGGAATGCGCTGACGGAATTGTTCAAGAAAAAGGGGTTAAGTGAGTCCCCTGTCGCTGAGACTGAAGAATTACACAAGCATCTCAAACAGGCCGTTGTTCCCGCGCGCAATGAGTATGTCAAGCAAGTGGACGGCTTCCGCGATTATGAAATCAAGCAGGCGGATGAAAAAGCGGCAGAGGTGGAAAAAATGGGCCGGACAGGCAGGATATTCATGCTGTCTGCGGCGGGCGTATCAATTGTGCTAGGTGTTATTGTTGCATGGTTGTTGACGGTGGGCATTACCCGTCCGCTGAACGCCGCCGTCAAGCTGGCCGAGACGATTGCAGGAGGTGATCTGACCAGCCGGATCGACGTGGTCAGCAAAGACGAGACCGGCCAGCTCATGCAGGCAATGAAGGACATGAACGAAAGCCTTCTTAATGCCGTCTCGCAGGTAAGGCAAAGCGCCGACACCATTTCGACAGCATCTTCCGAAATCGCTTCCGGCAACCAGGATTTGTCTTCCAGAACCGAGCAGCAGGCGTCTTCCCTTGAAGAGACCGCTTCCAGCATGGAAGAAATCACCTCCACTGTCCGCCAGAACGGGGACAATGCCCGCCAGGCCAACCAGCTTGCCCACGATGCTGCCGAAGTCGCGACCAAAGGCGGCGAGGCCGCCGGGCGGGTAGCTGATACGATGAAAGACATTGAAGATTCTTCCAAGAAGATTGTGGACATCATCAGCGTCATTGACGGCATCGCCTTCCAGACCAACATTTTGGCGTTAAACGCCGCAGTAGAAGCCGCCCGTGCGGGAGAACAGGGCAGAGGCTTCGCCGTGGTAGCCACCGAAGTGCGGAGCCTTGCGCAACGCAGTGCGTCAGCCGCGCGCGAAATCAAGGATCTCATTGATGATTCCGTGAGCAAGGTCAGCACGGGAACCGAACTGGTGAACAATGCGGTATCGACCATGCTGGAAATTGCAGAAAGCATCAACCGGGTAGATGGCATCATGAGTGAAATCACGATGGCAACCCAGGAGCAGATACAGGGAATTGAGCAGGTAAACCAGGCAGTGACCGAGATGGATACGGTTTCGCAGCAGAACGCGGCATTGGTGGAAGAAGCCGCAGCGGCAGCCGAGAGCCTGCAGGATCAGGCGCGTGCGCTGGTTGAGGTGGTCAGCATGTTCAATACCGGGGCAGGTACGTCACCCCGTCCTGCCTTGGCTTCCACGGCGGTAAAGCGTCCGGCGGCAGCGCCAGAAAAGCGCCTTGCGGCACCGGCGAAGAAGGCACCTGCACCAGCCCAAAAAGCGGCGTCCCAGGTGCCTGCGCCTTCTTCCAGATCGGTTTCCGCCAGCGACGAGAGCGATGCCTGGGAAGAGTTCTGATACTTGACTATATATAATAGATAAAAAAGCCGGTTTACCGGCTTTTTTGTTTGATATACAGGATATTCCATTGATCCGGCAGGCAGGTTTCGGATTTTTACCCCGAAAAAAAGAAAAAACAGGTAAAAAACCAGGGGAGGGCGTTTCCATACATCCATGTTTGGTTATAATGAAAAAAGAGGGTTGTCTTATCCGATAACGAGCCGGATAAGATGCCCGTGCTGATAACGAACTGTTTACGGAAAGAGCGCAATGTCATCCAATCCAGCATCCGCCAACGTACCTTCAAATACTGTTCCATCCGCGCCGAGAGAATACCTGGCTTTCAGGCTGGGACAGGAAGAGTACGGCATCGACATTCTGAAAGTGCAGGAAATCCGGGAATATGAGCCGACCACCAAGCTGGCGAATGTGCCGCATTTCATCCTGGGCCTTTCCAACCTGAGGGGTGCCATTGTTCCCATTATTGACATGCGCATCAAGTTCAATCTTGGCGAAGTCAATTACGACCATCTGACTGTGACGATTATCCTCAATATCCACGAGCGGGTTGTCGGCATCGTGGTGGATTCCGTGTCAGACGTGATGGCACTGTCACCGGAGCAGATTCGCCCTGCCCCGCCGATGGGTACGCTCATGGATACGGAAAACCTGATCGGCCTGGGCGTGCTGGACGACAGGACGCTGCTTCTGGTCGACATAGAAAAGCAGATGGCATCGCAGGACATGGGCTTGGCTGACATGTCTACGCCACGCTAGGCTCAGGACTCATTAACTTGCCTGCTGCAAAGCCGCTTTTTCCCGCCTGCCTTTGTTGTCGCGCCAAAATTGAACTCGCCGTATGTCCAATACGCCTTCGTCCAATTTTGTCCCGTCGACTTGACCGACAAGAAAAATCGGCTTTTCTCGAACGGCAAGTTAATGAGTCCTGAGCCTAACGCTTGCCGCCGGCCTTCTTCTGGAAAACCGAATCATTTTCCGACACCGACAGCTTTTTCAGGCGTTCCTTCGCCTCTTCATTGCCGT
>JAVBTJ010000077.1:0-4105 GCA_031556215.1 Oxalobacter sp. | reverse complement strand
GGTGACTGATCCGCTTGGCATGACAGACACAGTGTTTCATGTCCCGGAAAGCGACCGGGATCGCACGACCGTTCCTTACTTTATGGATCGGGGCAACCTGAGGAAAATGGCGGGCGACCAGCTTGTTATCCATGAAGATGGCAAACGTTTTCTTTTCTCTCCGGAAAGGGCGTTTGACTCCTACGAATATCCTTCCGGCGGCGTTGGCATGACCGGCTCGGGCGCCGACCTGATACGCCTGGTTGAAGCCATCAGAACCTGCGCCATGCCGACCGTCGGTACGGGCCTGATGCAACTGATGTGCTCAAATGTCCTGCCCAAAGGCGTACCGGATGATCCCAGCATGGGATTCTGCTTTGGGTGGGGCGTACTTCTGGACCCGGAACTGGCCCAGACGCCGCAATCGCCGGGCACCCTTTTCTGGGGCGGCGTTTACGGCCACCGGTGGTTTGCGGACCCGGCAAGAAAACTCTCCGTTGTCATCCTGACGACGACTGCCGTCTCCGTCCATGATGAACCTGTTTCAACAAGTATCCGCAGCGCCATATACGCCACCCTGCCGGATTGAACGAAATGCCATGCCATCGCTCTGCCACCCCGAACAGCGGTTTCGGGATTGGTGGGCGCAAAATCAGTTAAGCAGCGGCTCCTAAAGAATCGGGCAAATCTGTCGATGTAGAGATATAGGAAAGTTTTCCTTGCACCCCCTTCCCGCACAGACAGCAATATCCGGGGAAAAAAAGGAGTAACGTCATGCAGACACCAGGCACCACATCGACAACGACTATTCGCCCTGCCAGCGGATACACTTCCGGGATGATGTCCGGCGCGGTTTCGGCTGTTCAGGGGCCATCAACCAGTTCGCCTGACAGTACAACCGTCAAGCTCTCTCATGAGGCAATGGATCGTTATACATCAGACCAGAATGATCCGGCCGTGGAGCAGGCCGGCCAGGAAGCAGCAGAAAAAGCTGGCGCAAGCGAAAGCAGCGGCAGCACGGACGCGATTGCCGAAACACTGAAGCAGTTGCAGGAATTGCTGAAGGAAGCGCAGGAGAGGCTTCGTGTTGCACAACAGCAGATGGCGCAGGCAATGGCGGAAATGAAGGGCGCAGGAGACGAGTCGCAAAAAATGGCCGCCATGACGAAAGTACAGGCCGCGCAAATGCAGGTTATTTCAGCCCAGGGTGAAGTTCTGGCGATTTATACCCAAATCAATAAAATCCTGGAAGAACAGCAGAAACAAGCCAAAGGCGACTGACAGAAAAAAGCCGCATGGAAAGGCCCTTCCAGATACCTGCGGCAAAGAGAACGCCACCTCAAAAACCGGTGGCGTTCTCTTTTTAAAGGCGATGTATCGAAATAATCAGTGCTCCGTGGCACCTTCTGCGCCGATACCCGTTACCGACCGGATATATTGCTCCCGGAATCCGACCTGATCCCTTTTTGCCTGCATGGAGCGATCCGCTATGGAAACCAGCACGGCGGAAATAAACGCTGCCGGAATCGTAAAGATCGCCGGATTGCTGTAAGGGAAGACTGGCGATGCATACCCCAGCACGGACACCCATATGGAGGGGCCAAGCACAATCAGGGCAATCGCCATAAACAGGCTCAAAAAGCCCCCAATAACCGCGCCACGGGTTGTCAGGCCCTTCCAGAACATGGCTAAAGCCAGGATCGGGAAGTTGGCGGAAGCGGCAACCGCAAAGGCCAGGCCAACCATAAAGGCCACGTTCTGGCTTTCAAAAGCAATCCCCAGAATAACGGCAATCACGCCCAGGGCAACTGTTGTAATGCGTGAAACCTGCAATTCCGCTTTCGGATCCGCATTCCCCTTCTTGATAACAGAAGCATACAGATCGTGGCTGACCGCAGACGCGCCAGACAGAACGAGGCCGGAAACCACCGCCAGAATCGTCGCGAAAGTCACCGCAGAAATGAACCCGAGGAAGGCATTGCCCCCGACCGCTTCTGCCAGATGCACCGCCGCCATGTTACTGCCGCCGATCATCCGGACGGTTTCGCGCCCCTCAAACAGAAGCGTCTGGAAATAATGCGGATTATTGGTCAGCAAAATAATGGCGCCAAAACCGATAATAAAGGTCAAAAGATAAAAGTAACCAATAAAACCGGTTGCAACAAACACGGATTTACGCGCTTCCTTGGCATCCGGTACGGTAAAAAAGCGCATCAGGATA
This sequence comes from Oxalobacter sp., assembly GCA_031556215.1. Taxonomy (GTDB): domain Bacteria; phylum Pseudomonadota; class Gammaproteobacteria; order Burkholderiales; family Burkholderiaceae_D; genus Oxalobacter. The sequence continues at coordinate 1,905 of JAVBTJ010000077.1, read as the reverse complement.
TGCGGCAACCCCGCCGTGCCAAACATCAGCGCCAAACCGAGAGAAAGGGTATCAATCGGATTTTTGACCAGCCCACCAGGACTCATGATAGCGCTTCCTTTTTCATGAATCGAGATGGCCTGCCTGAACATACCCTCAATGCTGAAATCAACCGATTTGAGCACCATAAAAGCCATGAAGGTTGCGCCCGCCAGTAACAGGATCGCCTTGATGATCTGTACCCAGGTTGTTGCCAGCATGCCGCCAAACAAAACATAAAATACCATCAATGCCCCGACAATCAGGATGGCATAACCATAGTTCAGCCCGAACAGAAGCTCGATCAGTTTTCCTGCGCCCACCATCTGCGCAATCAGGTAAATAAGAATGACGAACAAAGACGAAATGGCTGAAAAGATACGAACCGGCTTTTGCTTGAGACGATAGGCAATCACGTCGGAAAACGTGAATTTCCCCAGGTTACGCAGACGCTCGGCAATCAGGAACAACACGATCGGCCAGCCGACAAGAAAACCCGTTGAGTAAATCAGGCCATCGTAACCGGTCGTAAAAACCATGGCGGAAATACCCAGAAAGGATGCCGCGGACATGAAATCCCCGGCAATCGCCACGCCGTTCTTAAACCCGCCGATACCGCCCCCTCCGGTATAAAAATCCGTTGTGGATTTATTCTTCTTGGACGCCCACCAGGTAATCAGGAATGTCCCCATGACAAAAACCAGGAACATCAGGATAGCCGTTATATTGAGCGGCTGCTTTTCAACAGGCCCGGTCAGGGCATCCGCATAAACCGCCGAACTGAAAAAGGCCAGAAGGAAAATGGCAAACTTATGCATGGTCGCCCCCTTCAATCTCATGAATCACCCTTTTGGTGACTTCATCAAATTGCCTGTTCAGCTTTCTGACATAAATCCCTGTCAGGACAATCGAGAACAGGATGATGAATACCCCGGCATAAATGCCGATGCTGATGACCGATCCGGCAAAAAGCGGGCGACCGAAAAACGACGGGTCTATTCCGATATACAGAATATACGCGACATAAATGGTAAAAATCAGGAATGAAAAAAACCAGCTTAACCGCTTTTTTTCCCTTTCCATTTTTTTAAAATCCGGGTGGGCAAGCACCCGTTTCAATGAGGATTTATCCATATCCCTTTTTCCTTTTTTTACAAAAAATGCTTGTGCCACCGATCTCAAATCAGGCAGGCATTTTCAACTGAGTTAAGTTCTTTATCAGAAGACTTCAACCACAAAACAGATGCTTCCCCCGGGAAAAAGGAAGAGACACTGACAAAATCAGCCAGACTGCAGGCTGAAACGATTCAGGAAAAACGACACATGTTGTCGGGTCTGATCTTCGGATGCCAGAGCGCGAATAACGCGCCCCTTTTCAACCCTGCCTTATCAATCCGCCAAGACTGCCTGCAGGGCATTTTCTGAACGTGCTGTTACGATAGGGATAGTCGACAGCAGTCAAGAGCACGAACCCGCACATGGTTGCGCACGGATTCACAGCGATGGAATGCGGTATGGTTAATACCAGAATAAACGCAAGCTGCTTCCGTTATTTTCTGTTTGCCGGACGCGATGGGTTTGACTTGCTTTTTCATATACATAGCCTATGTCAGGTTTAAACAAACGGACGTCTTCATGCCGATGGATACAGGCACAATGACATTTTCAGCCCGTGGGTAAGGCTGCGACCGTCATAAGCTTGAAAGATTATTCTTATAATCTGTGAAGAAATTATATATCAGTTTTCCGGTTAGGCAAGTCCCTGCCCGAAAAATCATTTGGCGGGTCAAAAAAGGCAGAAAATCGGGTTATCTCTTGCGAACGTATAAAAAAACACCTCTTAAGCAATACTTAAGAGGTGTTTTTTGATCTGGTTGCGGGGGCAGG
>JAVBTJ010000030.1:0-14231 GCA_031556215.1 Oxalobacter sp. | reverse complement strand
TGGTTCCCGGCCTTTTCTGCTGGATGAAACGTCCCTGCGCGGCCATGATTTCCTTGAGAGATTCCCGCTGGGAATGGCACAAATCCTGGATGGCCTTGCGTTGCTCCTGCGCCGTTTTCAAAGCCTGCCCGCCCGGTTGGGAGGCAGTATCGGGCAGGTCTTTGGGGGGCGTGTTTTCTGCTGAAGTCATGAGAATGTTTCCGTGCTGAATGAAGGGTTATCCAAACGTTGTGCCGGGTTTCTCATATATGTAAATGTTAGCCCGCCAGGGAAGTTTTTATCCATAGTGCCGAGTTTGGCCCGTTGAATCCGTTCAAGTGCTCGATTTTATGGCGTTTCCGTGAGATATCCCCTTTGGGATCGCCGACGGTTTCTTCCCAGTAAGCTTTTGATAATTCAGAGAAAAGAGAGGAAAGTTTGGTAATCCATAACGCTTTGAAGTTGCCTTTTTCCACGCCTTGCATTACGTAAGCCAGCATGACCGCCATGCGGAGAGCTTCTTTTGCGACTTCGGAATGTTCTACACCCTGGGCATCTGAACCGAACAAATAGGATCGCCAGTTCACCGCTATTGATAATAAGGATGTACGAAATGAGATATGCACTGGATCAGTGCCATCTGGCCATATATCTTCAAAAAACCCCTCGACTGCAGTGGCGGCTGTCTGCGAATTTTCAAGACATCCAAAAAATTTCTTTATGATGTCCCATTTCGGTTTATTGGAAGATTTTGTCACTGTCATTTGCTCCGGATTCAGGCGATTTTCTCCGCAATAGGCGGTTGCTTCCAGTGTCCGTTCCAGGACATGGGTGCTGATTTGTCCATCAAGGTGCCGGAATCCGCGATTCAGACGGTAAATCTGTGCCGAGTTGAAAAGGCCGGATGCGCCGGTGATGAAATTGCTCCCCAGGTTGGTATCGAAACAAAGTTGGGGGAATTCGCCTGCCATGTAATTCCGGTTGTAATAGGCGTGGCCGATGCGGAAGGAATAAAGATTGGTTGGGACTTCACATAACGCGTGGTAGTAATTATTATCATTTTTGGGGGATCTCAGCGTTTCGCAAAGATGCATGCTGTTGGTTTTTGCGTTATAGGCAACCGCATTCTGGGAAATGGCGCTGGTGATGTCGAACCGCTGCAGGGGAAGGCCATCTACGCTCAGTTTGTTCCGGAAAAAAAGTTCATCGAACAAATTGGAAACTTCCCCAAAATCTTTTTCTGGGCGGTCAAGATTTTTCCTTTCCCTGCGCCGGTCGCTGTGGTGTTGCAACGTACTGTTGTAGCATTTCCGGGCATAGGCAGACAACAGCTTGCAGAATTTGCCGGTGTCAGGGTTGACGGCGTTATACAGATAATAGCCGCAGAGAGAGCGGCTGTTGCTTGCCACGCCGCTGCCTTCCCCGCAATGGATGTGGATAGTGATCTTTTTGCACGGGAGGGTATAGTGTGGGGCTGGCGTCCTGTATTCTCTGAAAGTGCTTCGGGAGCTCTCTTTCAGCAAATGATCAAAAAATGTTTTATACAGCCCTGTTTTTGTTTCTGCCGAGAGCAGGTCGATGCCCACCAGATTTTTATACCTGGCTTGCCCCAGGTCTTTATCAAATAAACCCGTTATGTTACCGAGTGCTTTGGAAAAGACTTCTTCAGAGGCATAAACTTCCGGAGAATGCGCCAGCAGTTTGTAAGAGATGGAGCCCTTTCGGTTTTCTGCAAATGCATTAATACATGCGTCAAGGCGGGGAATCGAACCGGGGCTGGTGGCAATCTGGACATGCGAAATCCCGGACATATATAAATAGCACAGGCTTGCGTAATTGAATTTTTGCTTGATGTATTCTTCTGCAAAATCGCGCACAGCGTCCCTGGCCCAGTAGGCGTCATCAAAGGGGGTGTACTTGTTGGCAGAAAAAATCTTCCTGTTGAAGTAAGCGATGATGGGATAGGCTCTGTCGTCATTATTCTGCAGATAGTCCGGATCGGCGAGCATTTTCCGGACAGACTGGTATATCAGCGGTTGATCTATCCGGTGTGTTGTCCCATCTCTTGTTTTGCCTAAAAGCAGGCAGCAGGCGATATAAATATTTTCAGCGGCACATTCGCCGCGCCGGTATTCAGGAAGCCGGTCGCCAAGAAAGGCGCCCTCCCAGAACGGGTTGTTCTGTTCGATAAGCGTCAGCGCCAGCCTGAACAAGTCATAGTGTGCTTTCCTTTTTGCTTTTGCCAGCAGTTTCGTTTGTTTATCTTTTTCCGGAGTTGAATTTATCTTGTCCCACGATGCATCCGGGATCATAAGCCCGATAAGGGAAAGCTCCTGGTTCGGCTTTATCGTGACTTTCGCGGGGTGATTCATGTCCTTGCCATTATTTTCATAGCATGGCAGTTCAATATCATTTGGTTCCCAAATGACATCGCCTTCCACCGGCAGGATTCCCGAAAAATGGTTGTGAAAGTCGAAGGGATATAAAGCCAGGCCTGTCATAGGCTTGGAAAGTTCGAAATAGGACATGGTTTTTCTCCTTGTTGTATCGTGTGTTTTTCATCTATCGGGGAAAACTGCTTGCGACACTGGCGGCGCTTTTTCCAACGGCTTCAAAATTGGCAACCGCCTTGCTGGTGCTTTCAATGGCTTTTTCCAGCACTTGCCCATACAGAGGGTCTTTGGTTTCCAGCAGCAGCTTGAGAGCCATGCCTTGAGCGGTTGACGTAATCGTCATGACATTGCGCAGATAATCCGCTGCATCCTGAACCGCGATGGCAGCCGCCTGTCCGGCCTTGTTGTAATTGATGCCCGCGTCCAGGATGCGGGACATGTCCCCGGCATCAATACGCATGGCATTGCGCGTCTGGCGCACTGCATCAACAATCTGCGAATTGACCTGAAGCGGTTCCGAGACGGCCGACCGTTCGGTGGCAGCATGGTCTTTTCTGTTTTCTTCCTCACTCATATTGAATTTCCCTTACGGTTTATCTTGGGAATCTCTGATTAGCGGGGTTGGAGCACGAATTGCGGTGTTTCCCGGTGCGCGCAACCTCCGATAGTCAGAGATTCTCTGAAAAAATGGGCGCATCAACCTTTTGGGGAGCCGCCCATGCCGCCACCTGATATTTCGAGAATCTGCTTGCATGCCGTGGACGTGACGGAATTGCCGATTTGTTGCAGTCCTCCCTGGGCCTGCATGGCGTTTTGCATAGCCAGGCTCATGGAATGGGCCATCGTCTGGTACAGCGTGGCCAGCGCTTGCGCAGGAGCTTCCCCCAGTACCTTGACATTGGTCTGGGTCACGGCATCGGTAATTTGTGAATTAACGGGAGTATTGTCTGCCATGGTTCAGTTCTTTCTGTGTCGGATGTGTCGTTAAAAAAGCCTGCGATCGTCAGAGTTTGCGGACGACAAGGGCAAGCAGAAGCATCATGAGAAGTTCCTGTGTATTGCTTTGGTTGTTCTGTGCCGCAGCGGCTGCTGCCACGGACATTCCGCCGGTGCTGTACAGGCGCTTGACACCCACATTGGTGGCCGCCTGGCTGATGATGGCGGCCTGGTTCTGCGCAGAAACCGAATTCTGGTAAAGCAGGCTCAGTGTGTGGGATAGCGTCGTGTACAGCGTACTCATGGCCATAGCTGGCGCATTTCCCAACACCAGCGTGCCGGTTTGGGTGACGGCGTCAGTGACTTGTCCATTCAGAGCGGTAGGAAATGCCATTGGGTTTCTCCATAAAAAAGAGGGTTCTGCCACCGGCTTAGGGGTGTGCTTTCAAAATCATGCCGCATATCACCGATGTGGCACTGTTGCCGACCTGCTGCATCCCGCCTTGCACATGTGTGGCATTCTGCATGGCCAGGCTGGTCGCGTGCGAAAGCAACTGGTGTGAAATCGCCAGTGCTTCCGATGGCGATTCGCCGAGCATTTTGACGTTGACCTGGGTTACTGCATCGGTGATTTGCGGATTTACCTGCATGGTGGGATCAGGCATGGTGTGTCTCCTTATAGCGGTTCTTGTGTGCTTGTGTTCCAAAAAACGTTTCCGTTGCGGCCTTCCGTTGCCTCAGGGGGAGGCACGGGAAGGCGGCAGGGAAACGCGGCTGCGGAAAAAAGGGGGGAGAACCCTCCTTCATCCTGAAGCCGATCAGAATGCCGGGTTCTGCTTGAGCGCCTTCAGCGCGGTCAGCAGGGTCATCATGTTGTTTGGCGTATCGCTCTGGCCGATCTTGGATGTGGCAACAGCGCCTGTCATCGTATCAACACTGTAAAGCTGGAGTACGCCCTGATTGGTTGCTGCCTGTGAAGAAATGGCCAGTTGCTGCTGCGCGCTGACGGCATTTTCATACAGGATGCCCGTCGAGTGGGCGAGGGACTGGTACAGCGCACCCATTGCATAGGCAGGGGCTTCGGCCAGCACCTTGACATTGGACTGGGTAACGGCATCAGTGATCTGGTCATTGACTGCGGTAGGACTTGCCATAATAAAACTCCTTTTCAATCGTTGGATAATCTTGCCGCGCGTCATGACGTGCGGCGCTTGCTTCAGTGTTGTTCCTGGTAAGGGAACGGTTTAATCAATTGCGGATGTTTACAGCGTTATCAGCCAACTGCCTTCAGGGCGCTCAGGAGGCTCAGCATGTTGCTGGACGTATCGCTCTGGCCGATCTTGGAAGCCGCAACAGCGTCTGCCATCGTGTCAACACAGTAAAGCTGGATGACGCCCTGGTTGGTTGCCGCCTGGGAAGTAATAGCCAGTTGCTGCTGCGCGCTGACGGCGTTTTCATACAGGATGCCCGTCGAGTGGGCGAGGGACTGGAACAGTGCGCCCATTGCGTAGGCAGGGGCTTCGCCAAGCACCTTGACATTGGACTGGGTCACAGCATCGGTAATCTGGCTGTTAACAGCAGTAGGAATTGCCATATGTTATCTCCTGGTTTGGTTCATAAAAAATGAAGACTGAATGTCGCAGACCACAATCATTGGCCTGCATGCTTTAGACGAACCAGCGAATCCGTTGTGAAATTTTTCCCATTTTTTATCCGGCGTTGGCAAATCCTTTGATCTTTTCGTAGTTTTGGGAAGATCCATTTTGAAAGCCGCAAATCCCTTGATTTTTCCGAAATTTTGAAAAGATACGTCGGGCTATATCTGGCGGGTGCCTTGCAGAAAAAATCCATAGGCAAGAGGAAGGGGGGATCGTGTGCTGAGGCAAATTTCTTATGTGCTCGTCCTTGCACGCCTGCTTCCTGATCCGGATTTTTCTGGCTTTTTCCATGAAATGCGGTTTCTGATCCGCTTTCCTTCCGGGGAAAGCGGCATGGCACATCTCTTTTTCACAAAACGCGAAAACACGCGTCATACAGCAAACCCATTTAACCGGAGGGGAGATGTGTATGAATCCAACCCATGCTTTCAGGTTGATGTCGTGCCATGCATCATGATCAGGAAAACATCAGGGAAGAACTGCGCCAGTCATTTTGGGGCGTATGGCGGGAGCATCGCGACTATCTGAAAAGACAGAGCGAATATTTTCTGAACTATCATCGCGAAGAGGCCGAGGATGCGTTAAGCATGACCATGATGAAGGCGATGCAGAAGTTTGCCGATTCCCGTGGCGATATCGGCAACATGCGCGCCTGGCTTTCCACGATCCTGTATAACACCTGCATGGATACGCATCGCACGGTCAAGCGATCCAGAAAACTGATCGAAGAGACAGACGATTTTGATCCTGACGTGCCAGAAGATGGAGAAAGCACCCACGCCAGGGTTCCCGAAGACATCCTTCGCATCAGGGAATGCCTGGATACCCTGCACCGGCAGATCCAGCATCTGCCGCCAGGATTGCGCGAGCCATTGCTGATGCGTGCGGTTGAAGATTTGTCTTATACCGAAATCGCAGAGCGGCTTGCCCTGAAAGAACCCAATGTACGCAAGCGCATACAGCAGGCTCGCGAACAACTACGTGCGATTCGTGACAAACTGTATTGAGGAATTACGGATAAACGGACTTTTTTTGCGGTAAAATAATCCGCAAAGCCTTTGGTACAGGGGGAAAAATATGCGGAAAATACTGTTACTGCTGGTTGCTGTGCTTTTCATGAATGCTGCTTATGCGGAACCGGTTCCCGCCAGGCTGATGCGCAGCGTCAGGGCGCCCAGGCATCACCTCATGAAAGCGTCACTGAGGCAAGGTGTTCTCAAGCTGATTACGACACATGCGATTGTGGATGTGGATAGTTATGAGGATATTATCGCAGGGGGCGCATGTTCCGTTCTCCTTGCCGATCCGGAAAAAGGCTGGGGAACAGCCCGGATTGACCGCATCGAAGTCTTTAGCCGCGACGAGCGCCAGGGCTATGCCTTTGTCGATGCCCGTAATTCCTGCATGGAACTGGGCAAAATCATGGATGCAGGCCAGAAACAGCAATACTTCAAAAAGCGAACCTGGATATGCACGATGAACATCTGCGATGATCCCAATCAGGCCGAAAAGAAAAAGTAACCGTTTTTCTTGTTGGAAAAGCCTTTTCTGCATAAGACCTGTCCTGTCCATTTCGGAAAGGGCAGGTTTTTTATTGGCTGGATGTTTTTCCGTTCAGCCACTCTTTTACGATGGCGGCATATTCCTGTATGCTTGGGTCTTTAGCATGATAAAGACTGTCAGAGGAAAATAGCGTGACGAAAAAATCAGATGGTGGTAAAGGCGGTTTCAGCTTGCTGGGTATTCTCCTGCATCCCGGCGTCAAAATTTTTGGCGGTATTTTCTCGTTGTTGGCCGCTGCGCTCTTTGGCGGGGTGCAGCTTTCGCGTCGCAAGAAGAGGAAAGCCACCGAAGCTGAAGCCCGTCTGGTCGTCTTGCATCTGATGGGCCGCTTGCAGGAGGTTCGCGGTCAGTTGACAGATTTTCAGACATGGCTAAAAAAGCAGGATCAGGCGAATATGGACCTGAAAGAAACGCAAAGCCGCTATGCTGGCCTCAAAAGCCTGTATGCCGAGTGGACATCGCATGAAAAGATGGAAAAAATCCTCGGTACGGTTCAGTATGACCCCAAAATCGGCGTGAATGTTTCCAACGGCCTGCATGAACTTCGCAGTCTCAATATCCTCATGGAAGCCGTCCTGAGGGATGAAAAGCTGGGAACCACCGAAGGGGCCCGGCAGTTTGCCGTGGTGAATGAGCACCTTGAACGCGCTATTGATGCCTTTGGCTACGTCAATAAAGACATCAAAAACAACCCGGAAGGCAAAGCCTGACACATGGGGGAAACAATCGTACTGGCGGGTTTTGTCCTGATATTTCTGTGGGGATGGCGGCGGGTCTATCTTCATGTCATGCGGAAAAGCGCCAGGCCGCTGATTGCGCATATGCTGGGGCTCCTCTTGAGCCTTTTTCCCGCCCGTTTCTTTGTTTATGCCGCTTTTGCCATCGCGCCGCCCGAAGGAACCGAGCCGGTTTCCGATACAAAAGCCCTTTTGCTGTGCAGCCTTTTTGTCATCTCCATTGTCGGGCTTTACGTCCTGACCAGAAAACGCCCGCCAAAGACATCTGCCTTGCCGGAAATGCCGGAAGATAAATAAAACATCACGCCGTTGGTGGTCTGTTTTCATCTGCCGTTAGCAGTGGAAAAACGACAGCAGGGGCCTCTTTGTTGGCTATTTTCCAAAACCCTAACTGCTGCACTGGACTTTTTTCAGGGAATTTATTAATACTGATTATGGGGACTGGCTGTGCTGACAGGTTTGGCAGGCGTATTCCCCGATTCTCTGATAAACCGATAATAATGAAAGAGTAAAGATGCAGCTTGAGTCTGATCAGCAAAAAGAGTGGAAAGAAAAAACGCTGGCCTACGCAAAAGCAATCAACGATTATGTTGCCAGGGGTATCTTGCAGGGATCAGACGAGGCAGGAGAAGAACCGGACGCCGCCGGAAGGGAGCATCTGGTTCCGGATTTGCTGGTGGCCTTAAGGAAAGCCAACAAATCGGGCCAGACGGAAGCCTTCAGGGAACACTGGCCTCCGGCGCATGAGCCTTTTATTTTCATGCTGGATGAAAACGGGCAGAGCATCCCCATGCTTTGCCTTTTGCCTGATGGCGCTGTCCTCGCTCGGATCGGCGCGCCTTATGAGAGAGGGCAGGTTGTCCATATCCAGGGAACGGCGGTGACAGTCGTTCCTGGCGTGGCATTTTTCGGGTGTTGCCCGAACAAACGCTATTTTGCCGTTGCCGGTGAAAAAGGCGTTGCCGTGACAGAGGGGTGGCAGGGCGTGCAGGTGGCATTTTGTCCCTGGCCGACAGGCATGGAAGATATTCCCGAGGGGTTTTCCGTTTCGCCGTTGCAATCGCGCCCTGACCCGACCCGGCTCATTCCCTTTCAGGGCGGGAAACGGGTTCTCCTGGTGAGTGAGGATGGTATCTTCGTGCTTTCACCTGAAGGTGCAAGGCGTCTGCAACCGACAAAAGAAGAACTGGAAGAATACTTTGCCTGGTCAAGGGAAAACTATCCGGAAGAAGCGCTTTCCGTCAATGCCTCGATGGAGCATGGCGCGGTTTCGCCTGATGGGCAATATATTGCCGTTGGCGCGCAGGATGGCCGGCACCATGTTTTTGACGCGAATCTTGAACTGGTTGCCCGGATCGGCCCGCATAACGAATATCCCCACTATGCGCTGTTCAGCGATGATGGCGGGATGCTGGCCTTGAATGCCTGTCATTTTTATAACGGCGTGACCATCGGGGTGCCGGTTTCCATGCTCAGGGGCTTGAATACCGACTCCTACGAAGAAAAAGAGGGCATTATCCTCCTTCAGGATGGTGCGCGCGTTTATGCCGGTGTTGCCCGTAACGGCGAATTCATCATGGGTGATGCCTACGGCTATATCCGTGCCTGCAGCAAGCAGGGCGAGTACTGCTGGCAGCACTTTGTCGGTTCAGCCATCAGTGCCATGGATATTTCGCCGGATGGCAAAAAACTGGTTGTTTCCACCCATGCCGGTTTTATCTCCCTTATCGAGCTGGATGCGGGCAGCCAGCAGCCTTACCAGATAGGCAATGGCAATCACGAAGAAAAACGCCGCTGGATATTCTGGAAAAACGAACCGGCGCCTTTAGCCTGGTAACCCTTTTTTCTGATCCGGACACCATGCAGTGCACAATAGAAATCTTCAGAAACGGTTTGTGGCAGACATGCTGTACGGTCACAGTCGAAAATCCGGCCGCCGGAAGGAAAGGCCCGTCTGCCATCACCTGCAATCCGGATGTTATTCAGGATGGCTCTTGTTCCCCCTCATTGCAATATCGGCCGCAGCCCGGCGAGCAGGTGCTCTCACATTGGCCTTCCTTCCTGTTTGACCTCATTCCGCAGGGCGATGGCCGACAGTATCTCAAGGAAGTACTCGAACTGCCCGGCGGGGACGAATCCGACTGGGCCATGTTGTTGATGGGGGCGATCAATCCGGTCGGGAAAATACGCGTTCGAGAAGCGGCCAGTGCCTACCATGAACGGATTTCGCAGCTTGATCCCGAATGGTCGGAACGGGGATTTACCACAGAAGAAGTCCTTTCGCGCAGCGAATCGTTTGCCGACTATTTCGACGCCCACGGTGTTTTTACGGCTGGTGCTACCAGCATACAGGGGCTGGCTCCCAAGCTTTTGCTGACACAGGGAAAAGACGGCCTGTGGTATGCCGATGCCACCCTGCCGGACGAAAAAGCCGCCCGGCACTATATCCTGAAGTTTTCCCGTGCCAGAAACATGGCGGACTGGGCCATACTGCGGTATGAGGCCGCATACATGCGGCTGGCAAAGGAAATGGGGCTCTTCGTGGCAGCATTGCCCGAATGGAAAAACGACATGCTTTTTGTGCCGCGTTTTGACCGTGCCGTAATAGAGGAGCAGGTTATCCGCCACCATCAGGAAAGCCTTGTTTCCCTGGCAGGCCTGACAGAGCCGGAAGCGCCTGCCACGCACAACCGGATGCTTACGACCCTGCGCGGCATTGTCAGCGACCCGCATCAGGCTACGCTGGAATACATCAGGCGCGACATCATGAACCTGGCTTTGGGCAACACCGACAACAGCCCGTACAATACCGCTGTCCAGACGGTCGGCAGAGAAACCCGCCTGACCCCGCTTTACGATTTTGCGCCCATGTACCTGGACAGGGATGGCATATCGCGCACCCTCGAATGGGAAGACGATGAGGGGAAAGAACTGTCCAACTGGGCAGACGTGCTTCATGCGCTGCCATTTTCATCGGCTGAAAAAGCCGTTTTGCGCCGGGAACTGCGGAATTTTGGCGTGCAGATGAAAAAACTGGAAGTGCTGATGGAAGAGGCCAGCGTAAGCGAAGAGATCATGACAGACCGCTATTACGGCATCCAGAACCAGTGCTGGCAACTGCATGAACTCTAGGCGCAGGACGCATTAACTTGCCTGCGGCAAAACCGGTTTTTACTGTTTCCTGAAATCAAGTACAATCCAACATCCATTACAACGCATTTTCCAGGAGTCGATCACCATGAAACGTTTCAGCATACTTTGTCTTGTTGCAGCCTTTTTTCTTGCCGGCTGCGGTTCCAGTGGTGTCCAAATCAAGCCTGAGCAGGTCAGCGACAACATAACGGAAAAGGACGCCATCGCCAGATTCGGGAAGCCAACCAGTGTCCGGATGCTGCCAAACGGCAACAAGGAATTGTTTTACACCCATACGGAATCAACTGTGCATGCCTATCAGGTGCTCCCTATTGTCATGATCCTGACAGGAGGGCCGGATACCACGATTACCGCGGTTGAACTGGAGTTTGACCCTGACGGCAACCTGGTTGAGCGCCGTTTCATCAAGGGGGATGAAGCCAAGTCCATCTACAATAAGGAAAAAGAGACCAATTCCCAGAACAGCCAGTAGCGCTCTGGTTTGAGGGGCTTCGGAAACGCTGATTGAATTCCTTTAATCAGCATTTTTTCTTAGACCAGCCCCTCAAACAGCACCACCTCAACTTTTTCTCCCGGCGGAACCGCATCGCCGTCCGGCGGCAGGACAATCATGCAATTGGCCTGCGTCATCGAAGACAGCATCCCGGATCCTTGCGCGCCTGTTGTCCGCACAACCCAGTCGCCATGTTCATCGGGCGAAAGTATCCCGCGCTGGAATTCTGTTCTTCCCCGTCTTTTGGCAAGAGGAGAAACGGTTTTTACCAGCATGCGGGGAAGGGGAAGAGGGCGTGTTCCCATCAGGCAAAGAAGCGCATCCCGCACAAAGAAATAAAACGTTGCCATCACGGCAACCGGATTACCCGGCAGGCCGAAAACACAGGTTACCTTATCAGGGGAGCGCATTTGCCCGAAAGCCATCGGGCGTCCCGGGCGCATATTGATATTCCAGAAAGCGATTTCCGCCAGTTCTGACATGATTGCCTTGGTATAGTCGGCCTTGCCGACCGAAACGCCGCCAGTGGTGATAATGGCATCCGCTTTTTCGCTGGCACAGGTAAAGGCCGCCCGGATCAGTTCAGGATCATCCTTGACCACGCCCATATCCACCACGTCACAGCCAAGCCGTGTGAGCATGCCGTAAAGCGTATAGCGGTTGCTGTCGTAAAGGCCGCCCTCGGCCAGTGGGGCACCCACAGGGCAAAGCTCATCCCCTGTTGAAAAAATCGCCACCTTCGGGCGTTTTGTCACACGAACCTCATCCATGCCCAGCGAAGCCAGAAGGCCAAGATGAGCCGGGGCGAGGCGTGTTCCGCGTTTCAGGCACACTTTTCCTGCCGATACATCCTCCCCGCGAAGCCGAATATTGTCGCCACGAGCCGCATTGCCTGCCGGAATGATAATGGCGGTATCGTCTGCCGTTACATTTTCCTGCTGGACAACCGTATCGCACCCGGACGGCACAAAAGCGCCTGTCATGATCTGCACGCACTCTCCTTTTTGCGGGGCACCCTCAAAAGGATGTCCCGCAAAAGCGGCACCGGCGATTTTCAATGTCTGCTGTATTCCCAGATCCAGCCCGGCAGCCGAAAAGGCATAGCCATCCATTGCCGCATTATCCCGTGAAGGCACATCAATCGGTGAAGTCACATCGTCTGCCAGAATACGGAAAAAAGCGGCTTTCAACGGTACGCTTTCCACCGTTTGCAGGGGACGAACCACCTCACTGATAATGCGTTTCGCCTTTTCGACAGGCAAGGGTTTTTCAGAGCTTTTCATTTTATTGCATCTATATAAATTAATGCGTTATATTAATTTATTAATGTTATTTCTATTTATTTTTCAGGATAGTTTTCCAGCTTTTTCACTTCGTCTGGCGTATTGATATTACAAAAAGCGGCCTCGTCCGTGAAGGGAACCAGTACCACATTGAGCGAGGCATACCAGGCATCTATTTTACGCTTTCCCGTTTCCAGAAAGGCCAGAAGATGCGGGAGCAATTCCCGTTTCATCAGGCAAAAAACCGGCTGTGGCGTAAAGGGGGGCGTGCCGCCTGTGGCCGCAATGGCGATATCCGCGTTTTCACGTAAAAGTGCCTCGCCCAGCGTTTTGACCAGGGTTTCCGGGAAAAAGGGCGAATCGCAGGGTATCGTAACCAGATAGGGGGTACGGCAGTATTTCAAGCCGGTCGCAAAGCCGGAAAGCGGGCCGGAAAACGTCAGCGGGTCATCCGGGATGACCTCAAATCCCGCTTTTTCATACTCTTCCGGGTTCCGGTTGGCATTCAGGAGAAGGGTGGCGACCTGGGGAGAAAGGCGCTGGCTTGCATGCAAAAAAAGCGGTTTTCCCCGGAAAGGCAGAAGCCCCTTGTCTATTGATCCCATCCGGCTCCCGCGTCCGCCAGCCAGAACCAGCCCGGTGACATCGGCTTTCTGAAGCGCCCGACTCATCTTTCCCGCCGCAGGATAAAAGAGGGGATACCCATGTCAGCCGCCGATATAGGACATTTCCACCTTGTTGCCCTGTGCCGCGGTATTGGCGCTGCGCAGTTCCGAATAGCGATTTTCCCGCCCTTCCCAGTGCTGCGCCAGCACAGCGGCGATTTGCCCGTCGGGCAGGCCGTTGCGGATCAGGGATTTCAGGTCAAAACCGTCTGTCGCGAAAAGGCAGGTATAGAGCCGGCCGACCGTGGACATGCGAATCCGGGTGCAATCGCCGCAAAAAGCCTGCGTGACGCTGGCAATGACCCCGATTTCGCCGCTGCCGTCGCGATAACGCCAGCGTGAGGCGGTTTCGCCCGGATAATTGGGGGCAAGGCTTTCCAGCGGCATTTCGGCGTGGATCGTGCCGATGAGATCGGCAGAAGAGATAATTTCGCCCTGTTCCCAGCCATTGGAGCTTCCTACATCCATATATTCAATAAAACGGGGAATAATGGGGGTGTGCCTGAAATGGCGGGCAATCGGCAGGATTTCACCGTCATTCATGCCTTTCCTGATAACGGTATTGACCTTGATGGGGGAAAAGCCGGCTTTTTCAGCAGTCTCTATCCCGTTCAAGACCTCCGCTACCGGAAAGTCCATATCGTTCATCCGGCGAAACACCCTGTCATCCAGTGCGTCCAGCGAAACCGTGATGCGCTTGAGTCCGGCATCGAAAAGCGAACGCGCTTTTTTTGCGAGCAGGGAACCGTTTGTCGTCAGGGTAAGATCAATGTCACGACCATCCGGGGTTTTCAGGCGTGAGAGCATTTCAACCAGATTTTCCACATGGCGACGCATGAGGGGTTCTCCCCCCGTCAGGCGAATCTTTTCCACGCCCTGGCTGACGAAAATGCCAGCCAGGCGGCTGATTTCCTCAAACGAGAGCATTTCCGAATGCGGAATAAAGCGGAAATCCCTTCCAAAGACCTGCTTGGGCATGCAGTATACACAGCGCAGGTTGCAACGATCCGTCACGGATATGCGCAAGTCGCGCAAAGGACGCCCCAGCCTGTCTGCTACCGGTATCCCGGATAAGACAACCCTGCTTGGCACCGCTTTGCAGTGTACGGCTTCAGGAACGATGGGAATGATTTTATCTTGCATTCGGGGCTGAAAGAAAAAACAACATGATCTCTTTAAAGATACCACGAACAGCGCAATCTATCTTGCCTGTCCTATAACAAAAAGGGAGCGTGAATAACGCTCCCTTTCCTGCAAAACAAAAGACCGGCTTATTTGCGGGTGTCCACTTGTACCAGCGGTTCATCCACAACCGGAGCCGAGATCCTGCGGCGGCGGGCAGGGCGGGGAGCGAGTTCTTCCACTTCCTGT